>MZGO01000043.1 GCA_002084985.1 Thermotoga sp. 4484_232
TACGGATAATCGATGGATGGTTGGAAAAATGGCTGGATTCCAGTAAGATGTTATGTCATTACATTTTCCCAGAACGAGGAGGAATGGCGATCGTGGATGTGGATTCCAACGATGAGCTCCATGAATTTCTTCGAGCTTACTCCTTGCAACAATTCTTCGATTGGAAGATAAGGCCTCTCTATGACTGGAAACCCCTCTATGCTCAGTGTATAGAATATTACCGAGAATGATTCTGTGTGTTTTGCCTTCCGCTCTCTTTACTTTGCTACTTGGTGAGCACGTGTAAACCATGTGTCATGGTATCCCGGTAGCAAGTTGCCGCCGTCATTTCGTCTTTGATTCATTATTATGTTGTCATCTTTTTAATAATCTTCAACTCAGGAATTTTATACTATATCAAATAGAAGGAGGTGTTACGATGATACTCATATTGGGTGTGTTTGAAGTTGAAGTCAAGCCCGCTTTTAAAGTGATCGAAACCTTAGAAACGGGTGAAGTCTTGGGTAGAATATACAGAAGAGGACTCATAGGAAGAAATGAAGTTCTGGTTACTTACGGTTTTGTTGGTAAAGTGGAAGCTTCTATGGTGACACAAGCATTTCTGGATAGATTCAAAATTGACAGCGTTATTTTCACAGGAGCAGGGGGATCCATATCACCGGAAGTGACTATAGGAGATGTTGTTATAGGAGACGTTTATGAAGAGCACGATTTGAACATAGCAAGGAGAAAAGCTCAGGAGATCCCAGGATCTCAGGAGATCCTCAATATTCTTCTGGACCACCTCAAAGAACTGAAAGTTGGGAAAATCGTTAGTGGTGATATGTTCGTTCTTGGTGAGGAAAGAAGAAGAAAGCTGAGAGAGAGGACACACGGGATCTGTGTCGATATGGATTCGGCCGCTGTCGCGAAGGTGTGTTATGTGAACAAAAAACCATTCGTCGCCCTTAAAACCATTGTCGATGATTGTGGAAACAATGCTATAGAGGAATTTGAAAGGAATTATCAAAAACTCGCTTCGAAATCCTGCGAGCTTCTTTGCAGGTTCTTAGGGGAGTTCATCTTGGAATAAAACAAAAAGCCGGGCTCACCCGGCTCAGTTAACCAGACTCATACCCTCCAAAATAGCCTTCTTGTTTATATCTAAAAGATCCGCTTTCTTCCCTTTTAATTTTCTCTTCAAAGCCTCAAAAACAGTTTCCTTATCCACCACATCCGTTATGGCTATGTAAGCTCCCAACATAACCATGTTGGCAACCTTTAGGTTACCGAGCTTGTCCGCGATATCGTTCGCCGGCACCTTAATAACTTCTATATCCTTCCTCTTTGGTTCTCTGTCTATCACAGAAACGTTCATGAAAAGGAAACCTCTCTCCTTGAGATAAGGTTCGAATTTTAAGAGCGATGGTATGTTCATAACAACCACTTCTGTTGGGATATCTATGACTGGGGAAGCAACGGGCTCATCACTTATAACGACGGTACAGTTGGCTGTTCCTCCTCTCATCTCGGGACCATACGATGGAAGCCATGTCACGTGTTTCCCTTCTATCATCCCAGCTTCTGCTAGAACCTGCCCCATGAGCATGACGCCCTGACCACCGAATCCAGCTATTATCAATCCGTGATACATCACACATCACCTACCTTATCTACGAAGACTCCCAATGGGAATTCTTTCACCATATTCTCATCAAGCCATTTTTGAGCTTCAACAGGTGAGAGCCCCCAATTGGTTGGGCAAGTTGAGAGGATTTCAACAAGACCAAAACCTATGTTGTTTATTTGAGCGAGAAAAGCTTTTTTAATGTATTTCTTCGTCGTCATGACATCTTTTGGGCTCGTTACTTTCGTCCTTGCAAGAAACGCAACTCCCTTCATCTCTTTCAGCATCTCACACACATGTATGGGATATCCTTCCCTCTCGGGAGTCCTTCCATATGGTGATGTGGTTGTTTTCATTCCCAAAAGAGTGGTGGGAGCCATCTGACCACCTGTCATTCCGTAGACCGCGTTGTTTATGAAGATCGTTGTGATTCTCTCTCCTCTGTTCGCTGCGTGGACCATCTCTGCTGTTCCAATGGCTGCAAGATCTCCATCACCTTGATAAGTGAATATTACAAGATCAGGTCTTGCCCTCTTCATTCCTGTCGCAACAGCAGGGGCTCTTCCATGAGGAGCGACAGTTCCATCTATATCGAAGAATTCGTACGCGAAAACAGAACAGCCAACTGGTGCAATTATTATGGTTTTCTCTCTTATGTTCAACTCATCTACGATCTCTGCTATCAATCTGTGGACGATACCATGGTGACACCCTGGACAATACGTAAACTCCCGCTTACTTAAAGATTCCGGCATTTTATGTGTGATAACAAAGTTCATGCTCATTACCTCCTCAGATACTTTTTTAAGTTCTCGAGGATCTCAACAGGTGTTGGCACAACCCCCGCCATTCTCCCATAGAATGGTGTTTCAACTTTCCCTTTGACGGCCAGCTTCACATCTTCCCACATTTGACCACTACTCATCTCGACTGTGAAAACTAGCTTGGCTCTTTCCGAAACTTCTGAGAGTCTGTCATAAGGAAATGGGAAGAGAGTTATGGGTCTGAAAAGACCTGCCTTTATTCCCTCTTCCCTTGCGAGTTTCACAACACTTTTCACTATCCTGCCAACCGTTCCATGGGCAACTATCACAACGTCCGCGTCCTCCATCATGAATTCTTCGTATCTAACCTCTTCCTTTTTCATCCTTTCATATTTTTCCTGAATCCTCCTGTTCATCTTTTCCAGACCATACGGATCTATGTTGAAGGAAGTGACTTTTCTTGGTGGCCTTCCCCTTGCGCCAGTCAGAGCCCAATCACTGTGATCTGGTATCTTAGAGGGGTCTATCGGGTCTGGAAAAGAAACAGGTTCCATCATCTGTCCCAACATACCATCTGCGAATATGAGAACGGGATTTCTGTATTTGTCTGCCAGATCGAATGCAAGTATGGTGAGTTCTACAGCCTCCTGAAGAGTTGATGGTGAGAGTACAAGAAGCCTGTAATCACCATGTCCTCCACCTTTGGTTGCCTGGAAATAATCACCTTGAGAAGGTTGGATATCTCCAAGGCCTGGCCCACCTCTCACAACATTGACAAAAACTGCTGGAAGCTCGGCGCAGGCCATGTAAGATATGCCTTCTTGCATCAAGCTGAAGCCAGGTGAAGATGTTGAAGTCATGACCCTCTTTCCTACAGATGAAGCACCATACATCATGTTGACAGTTGCAACTTCACTTTCGGCTTGAAGAAATACTCCTCCAACCTGAGGGAGCCTTCTTGCCATGTACTCTGTCAACTCGCTTTGAGGGGTTATAGGATAGCCAAAGTATATTCTGCAACCTGCTCTTATAGCTGCTTCTCCAATTGCCTCTGTTCCCTTAACCATTATTTTCTCACCCATTCTCAACCCCTCCTCGAACCTTTTCGGGAACCATCCGGTACACGGTTATACAAACATCAGGACACATCAGATAGCAGAAACCACATGCTATACATCCTTCGCCAACGTATTCAGCGGGATGGTATCCCTTAGAATTGAATTTCTTTGAGAATCTCAGGACCTTCGTGGGACAAGCATTTATACACAAACCACACCCTTTGCATCTTTCTTGGTCTATTTCAACCTTTCCCAACGTTTTCGGCATCTTCCCCCTCCTCACCAGAAAGCGATTTTTAAATACCTCTTGAGAATGAAGACAGGAAACTTCCCTTCGAACTCTCCTAAAAACTCCGGAACAGCCGTAAAGGCAACCGGTATTTTTAAAATCTCCGAAACCTTCTCAAGGATCTTTTCTCCTTCCTCTATTATTTCGGGTGTTGTTTCTTCTTGGAGGTTGGTGTTGTTCACGAGAAAATCTACCTTGATCCTTCCTCTTTTCGAAAGTCGCGCCACATAGTCTACGATTTCCTCTGGTGTCTGCGTGAAGGGTCTTCGAGTGTTTACAACGAAATAAAAATAGGTGTTCATCACGTGATCCTTCATGTACCCCACAACTGCAACACCATCTTCCTCACCGCCTATATCTAAGACTGTGGTGTACTCAGGATTTTGAAGGTAACCGAAGACCGCTGGGAGGACAATCGGAGTATCCGCATACTTCAAATTACTCCTTGGAAACACCGGTACTATTCCATATTCGTTCAAAAGCTCTTCTTCATCTCTTGATCTGAAATAAGGTGAGACAAAATCTAGATCTGCTAATGCAACTTTTTTTCCTTTTTTGACCTCCTTTATGGCAAAATTCAGAGCAATCTCTGTTTTACCACTTCCGAAGGGTCCGATGAATGCATGATTCTTTTTCACAGCTTTACCTCCTCTGAGTACTTCTTAGCGATCTCCTCTCCTCTCAGAACTCTCAAAACGCCGTGGGCTAATGCTTCTTCCTCTTCCCCTCCAGGAAAGACCATAACTGGCCCCAGGAACGATACTTTCTCTTTTATCCAGGGAACTAAAAATTCTTCATCGTAAGCCAAGCCTCCTGTTAGAACGATCGCATCGACTTCTCCCTTCAAAGCCACCGCCATTTTGCCAATCCATTTAACTATTTGATAAGCCATAGCCCTGTAGACTAATTCTGCTTCCTTGTCCCCTTTTCTTATCCTTTCCTGGATCTCCTTGGCATCGTTTGTTCCAAGGTAAGCTACCAATCCCCCCTTTCCTTTTATCTTCTTTTTCATCTCTTCCAAAGTGTACTTTCCAGAATAGCAAAGATCTATGAGTTGGGTCAAAGGCAAAGTACCGCTCCTCTCCGGGGTAAAAGGGCCATCACCATCAAGCGCATTGTTAACATCAATAACCCTTCCTTTCCTATGAGCACCTATGGATATGCCACCACCCATGTGGGCTACGACCAAGTAGGATGTCCGCTGAGTCTTGCAACATCTATCATCTCGTCAACAACCACAGGATCCACAATATAAGCTTTTATACCAGCCTTATCTGCTATCTCCTTGGCCAATATCGCACCAAGATTTGACGCGTGTTCTCCAAAACGGGCTTCTCTTAGATCCAGCAGCATCAATTCATCCACTTCGTATGTACCACTTGGAATTGGCCTTACAAGCCCACCTCTTCCAACAACCGCGCTGAAATCTCTAGGAGAGTAACCAGCTTCCTTCAAGAATGCCATTATCACCTTCTTTCTGAAATCCTTTTGATCTACAATTCGTTCAAAACGTGATAATTCCTCGGTTTTATGGTATAGAGTTTTCGATACAACGCATTTTTCGTCCTCAAATATTGCAAGTTTCGTCGAGGTAGATCCAGGGTTTATAACCAATATTCTGAACACATTCGATCACTCTCCTCAAGTCATCAAAGAAGAGAGGGCTATGGAGTAGAGCTTTGATTCATCTGAATCTGCCCTTGATGTGAGAACAACGGGAACCTTTGCTCCCAGAATGACAGATGCAACTTTTGCTCCTGCAAGGAATATCAAAGCTTTGTAAAGGATGTTCCCGGCTTCTATGTCCGGTGTAACGATGATATCGGCCTTCCCCGCAACAGGACTCTCTATTCCTTTGTGTTTTGCCGCTTCCTCGGATACAACATTATCGAGAGCGAACGGGCCATCTACAATGCATCCTTTTATCTGTCCTCTTTGATTCATCTTTGAAAGTATCGCGGCATCAAGTGTTGCTGGCATCTTTGGATTCACAACTTCCACAGCTCCCACAACTGCGACTTTCGGAAGCTCTATTCCCAAAACTTTTGCCACACTCACGGAATGTTCTATTATATGTACTTTCTGCTCCAAAGTCGGTGCGATCAACATGCCAGCATCGGAAATTATCAGGAGCCTGTCAAAATTCGGGATCTCAAAGACACTGACCATTGCCATGACCTTCCCCGTTCTAAGTCCGTATTCTTCAGCAAGTACTGTTCTCATTAGATCTCCTGTCTTTATCTTTCCCTTCATCAGAAAGTCCCCTTGACCTTTTGAAACCATCTCTACAGCTTTCTTGGCAGCTTCCAGCTCATTCTCAGCTTCGACTATCTCGTAATCTTTCAGATCCAGTCCCATGACTTCTGCTTCTTTCTCCATTTTCTCCCTGTTTCCAACGAGTACGGGATCAGCGATTTCTGCTTTTCTAGCTTCACTCACCGCCTTGAGAACGACATGATCCTCTGCTGCTGCCACGACGAGTTTTTTCCCTTTTCCCTTGGCCATGTCCACCAATTCTGCAAGGTGTCTGACCATCATCTCTCACCCCCAAATTTTTTCGGATTTTCTTCTCCCTTCAGTGCTCTCAACGCTCCCAGTGCTAGGGCTTCCATTTCGTACTCACCGGGGACGACAAAGACAGGAGCAAACCTATAAATATAAACCTTTATTCTGTTGATGAAATCGGAGTTGTTGGCCATTCCCCCCGTCAAAACGATGGCGTCCACGTTTCCTCCAAGGACGGCGCACATTCCTCCTATCTCCTTGGATATTTGATACGCCATAGCTTCAACGACAAGATTCGCTCCTTCATCGTTTTTGGCCATTTCAAGAGCTTTTCTGAGATCGTTTGTCCCAAGGTAGGCGATTAAACCTCCTTTTCCAACGAAGCGTCTTTTCAATTCCTTTTTCGCGTATTTCCCGGAGTAGGAAAGTTTCACAACATCCCCAACAGGGAGTTCCCCTGTTCTTTCTGGGCTGAAAGGTCCTTCATCGTTCGCGTTGTTGACATCTATCATCTTTCCTCTGTCGTGAGCAGAAACGCTGATACCCCCACCAAGATGCGCTATAACCATCTTCAATTCCTCGTATTTTCTCCCAAGTTCTTTTGCGATCTTTCTTGCAACGGCTTTGGTGTTGAGAGCATGCGAAAGACTCTTTCTTTCTATGTCTGGTATACCTGAAAATCTGGCCTCTGGTATCATCTCATCCACAGATATTGGATCCGTTATGTAGACAGGGATAGAATGAGGTTCCCCAAGTTCATACGCTATTACCGCCGCAAGATTCGAGGCGTGCTCAACCGGCGTTTCGTATTTTAGATAGTTCACCATCACCTCATCTACCTCGTACGTTCCACTCTCAAGTGGAGGAAGTATACCACCCCTTGCCGCAATGGCATCAAAATCTGATATTTCATATCCTGCTTCGTTCAAAGCTCTTATTACCTCCCTTCTTCTCATCGGTTCCTGATCCATCAAAGAATCGTATTTAGATAACTCCTCAGGATCATGATTGACCTTTTTGTTGTATACACACATTTCATCCTCGAAAATGGCTATTTTAGTCGATGTCGAGCCAGGGTTTATGACGAGTATTCTGTACATACTCTGACGGCTTGAAGCCCTTCCTCCTTTCTCAAACAGTTTTCACCTCTTTCATTTTCTCTTCATAGATCTCCACAACTTCTCTCAATCTCCTCACACCTTCAACGATCTTTTCCTCTGGTGGCAGGCAGAACGAGAGTCTCATCGCGGAACACTTTACAGCTTTGACCCTGAAGGCTTTTCCAGGAACGTAGAATATCTTCTTCTTGATAGCTATATCGAACATCTTCATGGTATCGTACTGCTCAGGAAGAGTGAACCATATGAATAATCCTCCTTCGGGTTTTGACCATTTAACACCTTTCATATGACCGAAGTTCTCTTCCAAAGCTTTCAACATAGTGTTTTTCTTTCTTCTGTAAAGATCTATCGATGGTTTTATCTTTTCGAGGATATCGTACCTCTGTAGGAATCTTGCTGTCATCCTTTGAGTGAGGGCTGGGCTGCACAGATCTGCCGCTTGCTTTGCCAGGACTATCTTTCTCACTATCTTCTCATGCGCAATAACAGCACCTATCCTAAGACCAGGCGCTAATATTTTACTGAAAGTGTTCAAAAGTATAACTCTATCGGGTCCTCCTATTTTGAAAATCGGATCTATAGGCTCTCCTTCGAATCTTAAAGCTCCATAAGGATCGTCTTCAATTATCAGAAAATCATATTTTTCTGCCAATTCAACGAGTCTTTTTCTCTTTTCAAGAGACATCGTGACACCAGCAGGATTGTGAAAATTTGGTACAACGTATATGAACTTCAACATGTTAAGCTGTCCCAACGACTCCAACTCCTTAAGCTTTCTCTCGATGTAATCCAGATTGGTTCCATCGTCTTCAATCGGTGCAGCTATAAACCTTGGGAATCTGGTTGAGAAAGCATTCAAAGCTCCTAGGTAAACGGGATCGTCCACGATGCAATAACTTCTGCTGTCAAGGAAAATCTTGCTTATCAAATCCAGAGCTTGTTGAGAACCTACGGTTATGATAACATTATCTTCTGTCAATCCCTTTATTCCATAGACTCTATTCAGGAGTTTCAAAATCTCTGCCTTTAGCTCTGGATCTCCTTCCGTTGTAGAGTATTGTAAAACATATTTGTATTCTTTCTCTATAACCTCTTTCAGGATCCGGAGCGCCACCACCAAACGATATAGCATCCTGAGAACCAGCGTATTTTAAAAGTTCTCTTATGAGAGAGGACTTCAAGTTCCTTCCAAGATAAGAGAGCTTTTCATGAAGTATCTCATCAGTCATTTCATCACCTCCATATCATTATTAGCAAATTCGTGCCATTGTAACTTTAACATAAAAAAGGCGAAATCAGACTGCTTTATTTTGCAATTTGAAAAAAATTGCATGCAAAAACTTTCATTCCTCCTGAAGACTCTTCTTTAGAGCTAGAACCAACATCCTGGCATCTTCGTCGTCGTAGGTATCTTTCTCTTCCAATTCTTCAAAAACCCTTTCAGGGTCTAGATTAGCTTCCTCTATCGATATACCTTCCATCCTTTCACTCTCATTCTCCAGAAGTTCTTTTGCTCTTTCAATAACTTTATCTTCATCAAACTCTTCGGTTTCTTCTTCTCTTCCAATTTTTTCGAAAGCTTTCCGCACTTCGTGTATTTCCGTTCTTTCGGTCTTTTCACTTTCCATTTCACCTTCTTTTTCAGCTAGCTCCATAGAGATCTCTTCTTTAGTCTCTTCCGTTTCACCTTCACTTTCTGAGCTCATAGGTTGTACCAACTCTTCCACGGCCTCTATCTCCTTCCTCATTATCTCCTCGAACGGTACCTCAACTACCCCTTCAGATGCTTTTTGAGGAGTTTCAGGTACTTCCACTGGAGCTGCCTCCTTTGGTTGTTCCGTTTGCTTTGCGAGTTTTGTAAGTTCTCTCAACTTCATTATCTTCAATTCGATGAGAAAGAGTGAGACGAAAACCACTATAGATATTCCAAGGGGAAGAAGAATACTTTTGAAATTTCTTTTCTTTTCAACAGTAGTTTCTGTAGCTTGAGGTGTTTCTTGAGGGATTTTAAGCCATTTTTTCCATTCCTCTTCCGGCATACCTTTTTCTATAACTTTCAACATTTGCTGAGCAACTTCGTTGTCTTTGTAAAGAGAAAGGTATGTTTTGGCCTTTTGAAAATCTTTCACCATGAAAGCGCATATTCCCATTCTGAGTTTCAAATAAGGATCGGTTTGTTCGATAGTTGGATCCAATTCTAGGGCCTTTTCAAACCATTCTAAGGCTTCTTTGTAATTTCCAAGGGTATAAGCGTTCATCCCCGCTGAATAATAGTCCATACCGTTTTGGGAGAAAACAGAGATTGATAACGCCAGCAGAAGAATCAGCGAGCATATTTTCATTAGAGATCACCTCATCCGGTACAGGCTGAGGGAGAAACCATCCTTCTCCTTAAAGACTATGTAGAGATTCTTTCCTTCTCCAAACGCGTCCACTATCTCCTTGTCGAAGATCTGTACCTTCCCCGGGAGTTTTCTAGTTTTCATATTGAGAACTATCAAACTTCTATCTCCCAGTATCACCAGGTTGTCTCCAAGCTTCACCATCTTGTCGTTTCCCATCCACCCCTCGCCTATGATCTGATACTCCCCATCTTTATAGACTATTAGATAATGATCTTTGGTCAATATGTAATACTCTCCATTTATCCTCAGACAATCCAGAAACTCAACGTTGTATTTGTCCCTCCCAACAGCACTTTTGAGGATTCTCTCTTTCAAGGTATCTTTTTCAAAATACACTATTTCCTGATCTGTGATCAGCAGGTATCCATTCTCCACGGGTACGAGCTTTGCGAAGTATCCCGGTACCGTTATCAGTTTTTTCTTGGTGTTTTCTCTGAGAACATAAAGGCTTATTCCTTCTATACCTCTTGTTGCGATCAAGGATCTATTTTTCGCTATGAGGACATCTTCCACGTTATCCGGCAGATCCACACTCTCCCCCTCTCTAACTCCTATCTCATCGATAAATATTCTTCTGCCGTTCAAGATCAGGCTGATGGTATCATCAAGACGCTTCAAAAAGCCGCCTCTGCCTCTCATCAACAAGGTGTTCCAGTTTCTCAATCCTTCTTCGGTTAAGAAGTAAGGTTCTCCTCCCAGGATTCCTCCCCCAAAATAACTCTTAAACCTCATGGATCCAACCTCTGAGAATATCTCAGTGGAGTAATAACCTTCTGGCAGTTCATACTTTCTCATTTTTTCCTTCTTTTCGATCTTTACAATCTTTGGTTTCTCTTCTTCCTTAACACCGGTTCCTTCCCTCTCCACCACTTCAACCGGCAGGTACTCGGGGTATGTTTCCTCTTTGAAGCCTTCGAATTTCGGTGGAGTATATGATAAGAAATTCTTTATTCTGTTCAAGACTTCTTCTTTAGTATATATATCCAGAAAAGAAGCGTGATATGTTTCATGCTTGAAAGGATAATCCTTGAAATCATCGGTTTTAGTGATCCCATCTCCCCTTCCCAGAATCAACTCCGGGTAAAATCTTGCAAGTTGCGTGTTTGAAAAATCTATATCGAAGGGAGGAACATCACCGGAAATCAAAAGCAAGTTCTCTTTCTTAAAACTCAGATTCCTCAACCCCTTCACAATCTCAGAATCTGGTAGAAGATCGCGGTAGTATATGTTAACAGCTTCTAGGTAGTTGAAAATGAAGACGGAAGCGGATTCCGCCATTCTCTCAGGGATTCCGAATATTTCCGCCACGATCTTTGGATCCTTGTTGTAGAAAGCCGCTCCGAAAAAGAGAGGATTAACGATGTTGTTACCTTTAACGGGTGTGGAGATCAGAACGATCTTTCTGAAGTTTTTCACATCTGGATGGTTCTTCAAAAGAGTCAGAACGATCAATCCTCCTATTCCATGCGCAATAACGTCGAAAGTGTATTTATCGTATTTTTTCAGTTCCTCATAGAGTCTTTCACTTTCGAAGAGGACGTAACTCGCTCTACCGGATTTTTTGAACTCATCGTACATTTGATTGTACAGAAGGGATCTTGAATCGATCAAAGGGTACCTATAAAGTGCGATCGTTCTATCTGGGAACACACCTTCCCAGAAATTGACCCCTATCTCATGCATTTCACCCCTGAACGTTGGATCTTCACCAGGAACTATTAGTATAGCCGGTGCTGAGGATTTCGGAGCTTCTTTTATCACACTTATCCCTAGCTCCTGCTTTTTGGGAACCTTTGCCACTATTCCTATGACGGATGTATGAAACGAAGAAACTTCAACGTAATACCCCTTATCATCTTTTTTAATCTGAGAACCTGGAAACACCCTATAGTGATCCCCTGATTTTGGAATGTAAGCAAGGGCCAGATTGTTGTATTCGGGCCCGTAGTAATATTGCGCAGGAAAGTAGTATCTGAATTTCAAAGGCTTCAATGCGAACTCATCAACGTTGTCCGAAGGTCTAACAGAGTAGAACTCAGAGATAAAAGGGCCTAGTCTCCTGTAAGCATTTGCTGTATCACCTTGTATTCTCTCTATTCTGAACTCCTTCTTTCTCCCGAAGGCACCTGGTGGTATATCCACAACAAGATACCTAACGGTGGCACGGCTCCATTCCTCCGCTTTGACCTCAACTTTCTCAGGTTGCTTCAGGAATAGAAAGAAGATGAGCAAGCCACCGATGATCCCACCCGATATGGAGATTAAGAGAATCTTCCTCCTGAGGATCCTTTTAAATATGGATTTGAACCTGTCGATAATCATTTTCTCATAATGGCCTCTTTCACATCCTTGAGGAACTCATATGTCTTCCTGAAGCCCAAACGCAGAAGCTCCAGTGATGTCTCTTCATAGATCTCATCGGCCATTTTCCGAGATTTTTCAACTCCCACGAGTTTTATTAAGGTCTTTTTATTGATATCTTTCCCCACATCCTTTCCTACAAGGTTCGGATCACCCTCAACGTCTTTGAGATCGTCGAAGATCTGGAATGCCACACCAAAGGCTCTTCCCAATTTCTTCAAGGTCTCTTTCAAACTCATTTCATTTGCAACTATCGCGGGGGCAGAGAAGGAAAAACCGAAAAGAGCACCTGTTTTGAGCTCGTACATTTTCAAAACGTTTTCCTCTGTTACGTTCTCACAATTTTCATATTCCACATCCGCGGATTCCCCCAGGAGAAGATCAAATGCGGTTTCGGAGAACTCCCTCATCAGTATGGGGTTCATCGTTCTGGAAAGGATGGAGAAGGACAGGAAAAAGAGGCCATCTCCCGCCAACACAGCGATGTTCTCTCCAAAGACTCTGTGGCAGGCAGGTTTTCCTCTTCTCATATTTGCATCATCTATCGCTGGTAAATCGTCGTGTATCAGTGAAGCCGTATGGAGGAGTTCAACCGCCACAGCAATATCCATTACTATCTCTTGCGATAACCTCAAATCACTGGATACGGAGAAGATGATGTTAGGTCTCAATCTTTTTCCGCCGGCTGTTAAAGCATATTCCATGGCTTTCTCCACAGCCAAATTCAACCTTTTCGGTATTGTCTCCCGCAGTTTTCCCTCAAAGAGCTCATTCATCCTTCTTTCCCTCATCCTCTTTCCTACGATTTTCCAGCATTCGTCTGAACATGTCGATATCCATGTTCTTCACGAACTTTTTGAATTCCTTCTCCTCACTCTCGGTGGGTATCTCCAGTTCCACAGAGTGTTCGTTTATTATCTCGTTCGTAACGTAAATCGGTATTCCTTTTTTAACGGCCAGAACAAGGGAGTCGGAAGGCCTCGCATCGATCTCTAGAAAAGCCGCTTCTTCATCTTCTCCTTCCTCAACATCGATGTACGTTAAATCCTTTATAACGATCGTTGCGTAGAACGTGTTATCTTTGACCGAATGTATTATCACCCTTTCTATCTTCGCATCCAGAGATTCCAGAACGCTGAATATGAGATCATGAGTTAAAGGCCTTGGAAACTCCATCCCTTCCAACGCCATTGCGAGTGCATACGCTTCACAGGCTCCAATCCAGATGGGGACCACCTTGTTCGTACCCTCTATTCCCAAAATAACAACTGGTGTGTTGTTTATCCTGTCTAAAACCAACGCTTTCACCCAGGCTTTTCTCACAATGAGCACCTCCTGAACGATCTACCACAAAAAGATTATACTATCTATTGAGAAAAAAAGGAGGGTGACAATATGGAAATATACCTTGCTACAATTAACCATCATAAATTCGAAGAAATCAGGAGAATAACACCACCCTGGGTGGAACTCATGCTTCCAGAGAAAAAGATAGAGGTACTGGAGGATGGTGAAACTTTTATCGAAAACGCCCTGAAAAAAGCGTTGATTTATGGAGACAATCTAAAGAAACCTGTTTTAGCTGATGACTCTGGACTCGTTATAGAATCGCTTGGAGGTTTCCCCGGTGTTCTATCTGCCCGATTCATGGAGGGTGAGAGCTATGAAAAGAAAATGAGAGAGATACTGAAAATGCTGGAAGGAAAAGATAGAAAAGCTTCCTTCGTGTGCTCAGCTGTCTTCTACGATCCTCTCACAAAACTTTTGATAGGAGTGGAGGAAAAGGTGATGGGTAGGATCACAGAGGAAATAAGAGGGAATGGGGGATTTGGGTATGATCCGATATTTCTCCCAGAAGGACACGATAAAACCTTTGGAGAGGATCCGGGTGTAAAAGAAAAGTTGAGCCATAGGTCAAAAGCCTTCAAGAAGCTTTTTTCTCTACTCGAGAGGATCTTAGATAAATCAGCAGGATGATACCTATCACTATAAAAACCAAACTGATGATCTTGGCTACCCTGTAGTTTCCAAGCATCAAACTATCAACCCTCAAACCTTCTATGAAGAACCTTCCAATTGAATAGAGTATGAGATACAGGGCTGTTACCTCTCCGAATCCTTTTCTGTATTTTCTATAGTACACGGTCAGAGCATAAAAAACGAAAAGATCCCATAGGGATTCATAAAGGAAAGTGGGATGAAAGAAATCCTGATTTCTGAATTCCATAGGCCTGAACTTCTCGGGAACAAACATCTTCCATGGAAGATTCGTTGGAATTCCAAAAGCTTCGTAATTGAAGAAATTTCCCCACCTTCCGATTGCCTGACCCAGAGGAAGCACCCCTGTGAAAATATCGAGTCCTTGAAGGAAGGTCCTGTGAGGATAGCAGCTATGATGGCTCCATGTATGGCGAGCCCTCCATGCCATATCTTGAATATTTCGGAGAAATTTTTAGAATAGTAATCCCATCTGAACACAACGTAATAGAT
>MZGO01000044.1 GCA_002084985.1 Thermotoga sp. 4484_232
CGTTTTATGAAAAAGTTCTTCTTTTTCATCATACCATTCGCTCTCGTGTCTCTCACACTTCATTCTCTCTACATCTTCATAACTAAAGATCTCCCAGATCCAGAATCCAAGATGCCCATAGCTGTGAAAATGTTTTACAATGACGGCTCTCCAATGTACATCTCGAAGAATCTATGGATAGATCTCTCGGAAGTTCCTGAAATGTTCTTGAAGACTCTCCTAATCTCAGAGGATGAGGATTTTTACAAGCATTTTGGTATAGATATATCCGGGCTGATGAGGGCATTGATCTACGATCTCGTCACTTTTAGCTTCAGTCAAGGGGGAAGCACTATCACACAACAACTTGCAAGAAGCCTGTATCTTTCCAATGAGAAAAGCCTTATCAGGAAGTTTAAAGAAATGATGATTGCATTTTGGCTTGAAAAGAGAAGGACCAAGGACGAAATCCTGGAGATGTATATAAATTCCATATACGTGGGGAATGGTCTCTACGGGTTCGAAACAGCTGCCAGATACTATTTTGGCAGGAGTTTAAAAGAGCTTTCACTTGCTGAAATGGCAGTTCTTGTGGGTATGATCAGATCTCCGGAGAATTTCAATCCAAAGGATAATTTGGAAAAAGCGAAAGAAAAAGCATTGACGGTTTTGAAGAGGTTACTGAACGAAGGAGTAATACCACAAAATCGTTATGAAGAGGCTTTGAAAGATGTTGAGAACCTGAAAGTCTCTCAAAATGGGAATTATCATTTCAATGAAGAATTGTTTTGGAGAATCGTCGGAGAATTGAGAGAAATAGGATTTTCTTTGAATGAAGTTAGAAAGGGTTATGCCCTGTACACCACGATCGATAAGGATCTTCAAAGAATTGTTGAAAGTGTATCTGGAGAAAGAAAAGACATCGCCTTTTTTTCCATGAATCCAAAAACGGGAGAAATTCTGTGTTATCACGGTATAGGTGTGAATGAGGGGAATAGACAGCTGGGATCTGCTATAAAACCTTTTTACTATTATTTATCTTTCCTTATGGGATACTCACCTAAGGATATAATTCCAGATCTTCCCATAAAAATCGGAAGCTGGTCTCCCGAAAACTTCACTAAGAGTTTTAAAGGAGCTATCACTCTCGAAAAAGCTCTTATCTGGTCTGAGAATGTTCCGTCGGTTATATTGTTCGATATTTTGACACTGAATTCTGTGAAAGACTTTTTGAAGAACTCTTTGAAAATATCGGGGAAGTATCCAGACGATCTAACGTTATCCCTTGGTACATTGGAGACGTCACCTGAAGAGGTTGTGAAGGCTTTCTCAGCTGTTATAAATGGAGGAGTCGTTTTGAAACCGTTTGTCATCAAAAAAATCGTGGATTCGAATGGTAACGTTGTCTACGAGGGGAAGCCTCACATAGTGGGATCGGTGGCAACTTACAAGAGGGGGCCTATAGATGCCACCAACATCTTAAAAACAATCCTGCTGGAAGTAGTGAACGAAGGAACGGGTAGACTGGCCAAGATACCGGGGAAGAATATCATGGGAAAAACGGGAACAGCGGAGAAAAATGCGTGGTTCGTTGGAGGAGATGATAACTTCTTAATGGGAGTCACCATTGATGGAGAAGATCTTTTAGGGGGGAGAGCTTGTGCTCCTGTTTGGAAAGAGGTAGTTGAAAGGTGGGGAAAGTTTGAGGGAAAAGTATCGATCACTTCCACATCCTTTAACGATGGAAAGGTTATATTCTCCGAGAGAATTCTGAACATGTTGGATTTTGAGAGGATCGTGAAATTGATTTATGAAGGTGATGTGTCTGAAGATAGTCTTGTGTTCTTTCTGAAAAAATTACCTCAAAAATATCAAGTGGAGTTCTTGTCTAAGATATACGAAATAGATCCAATTCTCTCGACGGAGATATGGAAGAAGGTGATACAATGAATTTTCATAGAGGCCAGAAGGTTCAAACTTCTCATCTCTGGTTCTTGGTATCAGGAAGGGTGAGAAAAGGAAACTCCATAGTGACAGAACAGCATTTCATAAACCTGATGGAGTATTTAAAGGATGAGAGAGTGAATATTGAATTTCTCGAAGATTCCACTGTGGAGGAAGTTGTTGAGATTTCGGATGAATGGTTTGAAAAAGCTATGATGGAACTGTATCAGATGGAGAAAAGACTTTTGAGCATCGTAAGGATGAATGTTGGGAAATTAGGGAAAAGATCAGCAATAGATTTACCAGGTGAAGTGGTTGAATTGCCAGAAAATGAACAGGAAGCCTTGAACGTTATAGGTGAGAACTTCGAAAGATGGTCTCATCAAGAGAGAGCAATTCATCTCAGATCGTTCATAAGAAGATTTCAAGATTCTCCTCAAATTCCAGAGTATCTTCTCACCCTTTCCTTGGAAGAAGAGGCTGTGGGAAACAGGAATGAGGCGATACGTCTTTTAAAACTTTTTATTTTGAGTTTTCCAGATCACAGATTGATTGCAAACGCACTGGAAGCTCTCACCTTGATATTTAGACAGATGGGAGATGCTTCCTGGATAGACTATGCTGTGATGAAACTGTTTGTAGGGGGTGGTAAGTCGTGAAAATGCCGAAGATGGGGGAATCGGGGGAAGTTTTCATCCTAGAAAAAGGTATGGTGGGAGGTTTCGACAGATTGAACAGACTCGTCTTCTTACATTTCGATGGTGATGTGGTCGGATTTGAGTTTTTGATAAAGAAACCCTCCCTTCTTCATTACATACCTCTGTCCGATATATCCACGAGAGAGCTGAAGGACAAATTCGATGGTGAATACATCCTAAGAAAGTATCTGAATAGAATAGAATTCATAAAGAGTATCATGAACGTACCAGATGAGGAAAGAATAGAGCTATTTAACAGGATATCTTCTGAAAAAGGTTACAGGATACCAGAGAACATCTTTTGAAAAGGGGGGCACAATATGTGGCTTGTGGTGAGCGATTCTCACGATAACATGTTGATGTTGAAAAAGATATCGGATCTGATATCGAAGAAGAATATAACTCACATCTTCCATTGTGGTGATTTCGTGGCGCCTTTTACTCTACCTTTACTCATAAGGGACGGTGTGGAATTCTTCGGCGTCTTCGGGAACAACGATGGAGAGAGACTACTTTTGAGAGAGAAATCTAGAAACAGGATATTCCCTTCGCCTCACGAACTGGAAGTCGCCGGAAAGAGGGTAGCGATGTTCCATGAACCGTATCTTCTGGAATCCGTGGCTCAAAGTGGTGTATACGACTTTGTCTTCTACGGACACACTCATGAAGTGGATATAAGGAGAGTTGGAGACACATTGATCGTGAATCCAGGTGAAAGTTGTGGGTACCTTACAGGAAAAGCAACCGTAGTTCTGCTTGATCCCAAGACCGGTTCAACTGAACTTCTTGAGATCCGATAGTTTCATCTTAAATCTCTTGGAAACTTCTATTATGTCGCCAGCACCCACAAAGAGGTAGACAGTACAGGGGGTGACTTCGAGCTTCTTTAAGATATCCTCTTTGTTCGGCACGAAGGATGAATCCTTACCTATCTCCATAAGACTTTCATGGATCATCTCGGCTGAGATTCTCCTCTCATTTTCATAAGCTCCAAATACTTCCGTAACTATCACGTGATCAGCTTCTCTCAAAGAACGTGCAAAATTGCCGTCTTCCCTCATCAAGCGAGTGTATCTATGAGGCTGAAAGATCACCGTTATTTTTTCACTTCTGAAAATTTCCTTGGTTGTCTTCAACAGATTTTCGACTTCCTGAGGAGTATGAGCGTAATCATCGATAATGAATATCCTTCTATCTTCATCTGCATAAGTCACGTTGAATCTTCTTTTAACGCCTTCAAAATCTTCTAGAGCTGAGGAAACTACTCCCAGATCGCATCCTAAAAAATCGAGTAAAGAGAATACGGCGAGAGCGTTCAGAGCATTGTGAAGGCCTGGCACTTTGAGAACAAGTTGTCCATATCTCTTACCATTCTTTCTGATCGACACTTCCTGATACCATGTCTTCTGTTCTCTTCTTTCTATAGTGTAAGTTCCGTGGTTTAAACCAAAAGAAATCATTCCCAGCTTTCCTGTGATCTCATCCTCCGCGAAGGTTACCAAAACTTCCTTCACACTCTTGGCAAACGTCTCAAAAGCTTTTTTATATTTCCCGAGATCCCAATCGTACTTTTCTATGTGATCTCCTCTTGCATTTGTTATGATGGCGTAATTTGGAGAGAAAGATGAAAACTTTCCATCGCTCTCATCTAATTCATAAACGAAGACATCAGAACCCTTTCGATAGTTTCCGTGTTCCAGCGAGGAATGAATCCCTCCAAGAAAGACCGTTGGGTCCTTTTTGAGATATTTCAGAACATGAGCGAGCATAGCGGTTGTTGTGGTCTTGCCATCCGTTCCTGTGACCGCAAATTGCTCTTTCCCTGAAACGATCTCTCTGAGAAAATCTATTCGCTCGAAAACAGGGACTTTCTCCCTCAGAGCTCTGAAAACCTCTGGGTTCGATCGGGAAACGGCAGGAGTTCTCACAAGAAAATCAGGATCCTTCCAGTTCCTCTCAGAATGCCCTATAAAGATATCTATTCCCATTTTCCTCAGATATCTCGTCCTCTCATTTTCTTCGATGTTGGATCCATACACCTCTGTACCACTTAAAAACTCGTGTAAAGCGATTGAACTCATACCGATTCCACCAATTCCAACGAAATGTATTCTCATCGTATCTCCCCCAGGATTTCTCTCACGATTTTCTTAGCAGGATTTTCAAACGCTTTCATAAGTTTACCTTTTTTCTTCAGATCTTTCAACACCTCGATCACTTTATCGGGTGTTGCTTCTTCCTCCCTCAAGACACTTACCACGCCCTTTTTCTCAGCTTCCAGAGCGTTCATGAGCTGATGGGAACCCGTGGATCCTTCCCAAGGTATCACCAGGCCTCTAACACCGTAATACATCATTTCTCCTAATGTGCTGGCTCCACCTCTTGTAACAGCGGTCCTCGCTTTTTGCCAGAAGTTGTGTATACCGTTTATGTAAACGTAGGGTGCCACATGATCGAATTTTTTAAATCTTTCCCTCCATTCTTCACTACCTGTTACGTGAACGAAGGTGTCTTCATCATACAATCTGTAAACTTTCTCCATTAAAGAGTTTATGAAATCACTACCCAAACTACCACCAAGAACTAAAACGAAATCATCAAACGGTACTTCCAGCTTCCTACCGTGTACTCTAACTGGGCACCCTGTGTACACTATTCTATCCCTGGCACGTTCTGGGAAATATTCCAAGCTCTTTTCAAAGGATATGAAGATCTTTCTCGCAAAATGTGCTATTAAAGAATTTGCGAATCCAGGTATAACATTCTGTTCGTGAACAAATATAGGTACTTTCAAAGATCTAGCAGCAAGAGCAACTGGACCACAAACGTACCCCCCACTCAACATGGCAAAATCCGGTTTGAAAGCCCTTATCGCCTCTTTTATCTTACTCTTTTCTAGTAGAACTTTCAAGATCGTTCTCAAATTGCATGGATTCCAAAGAGGTCTCGAAAACCCTCTTAAATTCAGCGATATGACTTTATACTCCGGGTGCTCAGAATTTATAACCTTTTCGTCGATCTTTCCTCTGACCACAAAATAAAGCACATCCAATTCCACTTGATTCGCCAGTTCCTCCAAAATTGCCAAATTCGGATAGAGATGTCCCCCAGTTCCTCCCCCAGCCGCGATTACTCTGAGTCTCATGGTCACCTCTCCTCGGACCTGAGGATCATACTCATTACGATTCCAAGACCGATCATGAAAGCTGTTAGGGAACTACCCCCATGGCTCACAAAAGGTAAGGTAACCCCCGTTACGGGAAGAAGACCTGCTGTGACACCAAGATTCACCATCGCTTGAACCATTATCAATATCCCATAGCCCGTTATGAAAGT
>MZGO01000045.1 GCA_002084985.1 Thermotoga sp. 4484_232
ACTCGTTGTGAAGGAGAGAGAGCTCAGATACACTCTGGAGAATATCGGTATGAAACCAAAACTCGTTGTTACAGATTCTCAGGTTGTTATGAAAGTCGTATCCGATATACCGGATGATGTGGAGCTCACAACGTTTTCGATCTTGGAATCGAGGTACAGAGGGGATCTGAGTTATTTCGTGGAGAGCGTGAAGAAAATAGAGGAGCTTCAAGATGGTGACAAAGTGGTGATAATGGAGGGATGCACCCACAGGCCTTTAACTGAGGATATAGGACGTGTGAAGATACCAAGGTGGCTTGTTAACCATACAGGGGCAAAGATCGAATTCAAAGTCATTGCAGGGAAAGAGTTTCCTGACGTTGAAGAGCTGGAAGGAGCAAAACTCATAATACACTGTGGAGCGTGTGTTCTCAACAGATCGGCCATGATGAGAAGGGTTAGGATGTCGAAAAGATTGGGTATCCCCATGACCAATTACGGTGTTACGATCTCTTATCTCCACGGTGTTTTGGATAGAGCGATCAGAGTTTTCAAAAAGGAAGTGGAAGTGTGAGAATTGAAAAAGATTACCTTGGAGAGCTCGAGATAGATGATGAGGTGTACTACGGCGTTCACACGAAGAGAGCCCTTTTGAATTTTCCAGAAACGGGCGAGAAGATGGACGAAAGGTTCATATGGGCTTATTTCATGGTGAAAAAGGCATGTGCCATTCTGAATGGAGAACTGGGATACATCAATGAGAAGATAAGGGATGCTATAGTGAAAGCGTGCGATGAATGGAAGGAGCTCAGAAAACACGTTGTTGTCGATCCTCTTGTTGGAGGTGCTGGAACGTCCATAAACATGAACATAAACGAGGTCATCGCAAACAGAGCTACGGAAATCCTTGGAGGGAAAAAGGGAGAATACCTGGTTCATCCCATAGACCATGTGAACCTTCACCAATCCACGAACGATACCTTTCCAACGGCTGCGAAGATCTCTGTTATCGTGAGACTCAGAGAACTCATCGAAGGTGTGATAAAGCTCCAGGAGGCTGTTCAAGAGAAGGAAAAGCAATTCTACAGTATAAGAAAACCTGGAAGAACTCAACTCATGGATGGCCCCCCCATAATGTTGGGACAGGAATTTGGAGCCTTTGCCGACGCACTGGCCAGAGACAGGTGGAGACTTCACAAGGTTGAGGAGAGGATCAGGAGTGTGAACATAGGAGGGACAGCCATAGGGACAGGAATAGGAGCTCCGAAGGATTTCATACTCAAGATAACTGAGAAAGTTAGGGAAGTGACGAAGGTGAAAATAGCGAAAGCTGAGAATCTGATAGACGCTACACAAAACTGGGACGTTTTCTCAGAGATCCATGGTCTTTTGAAATCGCTCGCCGTGAACCTTTACAAGATATCGAACGATATAAGACTCCTCTCAAGTGGCCCGAATACTGCGATAGGTGAGCTCATCCCTCCCAAAGTTCAGGCAGGAAGTTCCATAATGCCTGGAAAAATAAATCCTGTGATACCAGAGTATGTGATGCAGCTCTGTCATGTTGTCTTTGGAAACGACGTCATAATAACCCATTGTTGCTCTCTTGGAAACCTGGAATTGAATCAATTCGCTCCCGCCATCGTTCATTTCACCCTGAAATCATTGAAACTTCTGAACAAAGCTTGCCTTTCACTCAGGGAATACGTTTTGAAGATAGAAGCTAACGCCAAGCGATGCGAGGAGAATCTGAAGAGATCCACATCGAATCTCACACCACTCATAAAAATATTCGGATATGAAGAGGTTTCAGAGGTCATCAGAAAAACGAATTGGGATTTCGCAAAGACCTTGAAAATTTTAGCGGAGAAACATGACATGTCCTATGATGAACTTTTGAAAAGATTGAATCTGAGGAAAATGACAGGCCTTGGATATGCTCTGTAAAAGTTTCAAAATTCAGTGAAAAGCTATGTGGTGAGAAGATATAAGCATATACTGAAGAATAATCGATAGAAATCGGGGATAATCTTCAAAAATGGATTTTGATGATTTGTTGGTAATTTTTTAATATATCTAGATGGTGATTCAACTATTATTTTTTGCCTATTTATTGAGAATTGATTCATCTTACCTAAGAAGGTGTAAAAAATGAGAATACAATCAGAGAATCTGAAAAAGAATGTAAAGGAAAGAATGCTGGAAGCAGCTGAGCAACTTTTCGCCGAAAGGTGTTTCAGTGATGTTTCCATCCTCTCGATAACGAGAAAAGCCAACGTCAGCAACGGATCGTTTTATAGATATTTCTCTTCTAAAGAAGATATTCTGAAGGAAATTGTTGAAGAAGCTTTCAACAGGCTCGATGTTTCGTTGAAGGTACGAGGAAAGTGCTTGGAAAGTAAATTGATGAGATTGATAGAGGACTACCTATATTTCGTGGAGGATAACACTCTCCTGTGCAAAGTTCTCCATGAGGCGGAATACATAGAAACGAGTATCTTTAAAAATCTGAAGAGGATTCTCATGGGGAAACTATCTGAAATTGGTTTTAAAGCTGACGAAACCGTTTTCTGGTTTTTCTGGGGATCTATAAGGTTTTTTGCAGTATGGTCCTATTTTTGGAAGAAAAAGACCATAGATGAAGATAATTTCAGAGATCTTATGGATTTCCTATTCCATGGTGTGGATCCTGATCAGCATCAACTCGATTTGGGAGTCTTCAATGTCACCATAGAGCCTGTTGAGCTTGAACAAGATACCACGAAGATGAAGATACTTCAAAGTGCCGAAAAGCTTTTCGGTGCTTTTGGATACAAGAAGACACAGATCTCAGATATAACGAAAAATGCCGGATTCGCTCAAGGTACCTTCTATCTCTATTTCAAAACGAAGCAGGATGTGTTGAAAGAACTCGTCATCAGAACTAACAAGGCTTTTCGAAAAACATTAAAAAACGTGATATCCAATTTCAAGGATAGAAGAGATGCGGAAATAGCAGGATATTACGCCTTTCTGAAATTTTTTAGAATGCATCCCGATATGTACAAAATCGTTCGAGAAGCGGAATTCGTGATACCTGAAACGAGCCTTTGGTATTACGAGAAAATTCATCAAAGTTATCTGAAACCGCTGAAGGAATCCATGGATAAGGGGCAACTGAGGCTGATCAAACCTGAAAACCTGGCAGTTTTCCTCATGGGTATCGGTCACTTCATGGGAATGGAGTTGATCGTCTTCGAAAAACACTCTGAAGAGGATTTCAAAAAATTTTTGATGGAGCTCTCTCCAACTCTTTATAAAGGCATCAAGGGGGGATGAAATGAAGTGGGGAAAAGAATATGAAATGAAAAAAGTGAGTATTGAAGAGATCCTTAGAATTCTTAAACCCGGTATGACGATAGTTGCAGGTATGACACCCATGGAACCTCAACTTTTCCTTTCACATCTTCATAAAGCCAATGCTGATAACGTTTCTATTTTCACGTGTCTGAACATCAAAGACTACGATTTTTACCTTGACGAAGCTTACGAAGGAAGATTTATAAACAATTCCTGGTTCTATGGACCATCAAATCGAGAGGCCGTTAAGAAGGGTATTAAAACGGTTACCTACGTTCCAAACAATCTTCATCAAGCTGGTACCAACCTGATATCCTCCAGGAAGATCGATCTTTTCGTTGGTGTTGCCTCACCTATGGACAAAAATGGTTTTCTCACGCTCTCTGCAAGTGTAGTTTATGAAAAAGATGTACTAGAAGCTGCCGAGATGGTAGTTCTTGAAGTCAATCCAAATGCTCCGAAGACACATGGTGATACTCACGTTCACATAAGGGATGTGGACTTTATTGTGGAGGTTGACTATCCTCTTCCTGAAATTTCCCCAGTTGAACCCACCGATGTTGAGAGGAGAATAGGGGAAAACATCGCTAACCTGGTAGAAAATGGTTCCACGATACAGCTCGGAATAGGTGGGATACCGAATTCCGTTGCTTTGTTCTTAAAAGACAAAAAAGATCTGGGGATCCATACAGAGATGCTCACGGACTCGATGATAGATCTCTTCGAAATGGGAGTTATAACGAATAAGAAGAAAACGCTATGGCCTGGTAAATTCATCTGTACTTTCGCTTACGGCTCTAAAAAAATGTACGAGTTCATAGATGACAACCCCGCCGTTCTCTTTTTAAGAGGTAGGTACGTTAACAACCCATACATCATCGCTCAGAATGAAAAGATGGTGAGTATAAACACGGCGATCATGGTGGACCTCACAGGAAACGTTTGTTCAGAAGCCGTAGGTACAAGACATTACAGTGGAACAGGAGGACAACTCGACACCCACAGAGGAGCGGTGATGAGTCGTGGAGGGAAAGGAATAATCGCTTTGAGATCCACAGCCAAGAATGGTACAGTGTCGACAATCGTTCCCTTGCTTCCAGAGGGATCTCCTGTGACCGTTCCAAGGCAAGATGTAGATTATGTGGTAACAGAATACGGAGTGGCGCATTTACGAGGTAAAACTGTCAGAGAAAGGGTGCTGGAGCTCATCAACATAGCCCATCCAGATTTCAGAGGTTTTCTCAAGAAGGAAGCTCGGAAAATTGGATACCTGTGAGGTGAAAGCGTGAAGGATGTTTTCATACTTGGTGCCAAAAGGACCCCCATTGGAACCTTTGGTGGATCTTTGAAGGATATCCCAGCCCCCAAGCTAGCGGCTTTGGTAATTAAAGAATCTTTGAAGCAGGCAAAAGTCTCCCAGGAAGAAGTGGATGAGGTCATAGTTGGAAACATCCTGATGGCAGGACAAGGGATGGGACCAGGAAGACAGGCTTCGATCTATGCAGGAATACCTTCTGAGGTTCCCGCCTATACCGTTAACATGATGTGTGCAAGTGGTATGAAATCCATAATGATAGGTTCAACAGACATCGCTCTGGGTGAGGCGGATCTGGTTGTTGCTGCTGGAATGGAGAACATGTCCCAGGCCCCTTTTTTGGTTCCATACAAAGTGCGATTCGGTGCCAAATTCGGGAATATGGAGCTTTTAGATCATATGATATGGGATGGCCTCAGGGACGTCTTCAACGGTATCCACATGGGGTTAACAGCGGAGGTGTTGGCAGAAGAATTCGAAATAACTAGAGAGGAACAGGATATGTTCGCTTATGAGAGCCAGATGAAGGCAAGGAAAGCCATAGAAGAAGGGAGATTCAAAGAAGAAATAGTGCCAGTCGAAGTCGTTGAGAAGAAGGAGAAAAGAATTTTCAGTATCGATGAGCATCCAAGACCCAACGTGACTCTTGAGAAACTTTCAAACCTCAAGCCTGTGTTCAAAGAAGGCGGAACCGTGACAGCTGGAAACGCGAGTGGCATAAACGACGGGGCCAGCTCTGTTATTCTCGCAAGTGAAGAATTTGTCGAAAAGAAAGGGTTGAAACCTCTTGCAAGAATCGTGGCGTGGTCTCAAGCAGCTGTTGACCCTCTGAGAATGGGACTTGGCCCTGTTCCGGCAACCGAAAAAATCTTGCAAAAAGCGAAACTCAGTTTCCAGGATTTAGAGCTCATAGAGTTGAACGAAGCCTTTGCCGCTCAGAGTTTAGCTGTTATTAAAAAATGGTGCGAGATCTTTGGCGTCTCCAAAGATTGGATCATGAGCAGATTGAACGTCAACGGTGGTGCAATAGCGCTGGGTCATCCCATAGGAGCGAGTGGAAACCGGATAGTTGTAACGTTGATTTATGAGATGAAGAGAAGGAATCTGAAAATAGGGCTTGCAACTCTATGTGTTGGTGGAGGAATGGGTACATCCCTCCTGATTGAGATGCTTTAAGGAGGTGATAGTGTGAGGCTCAAGGATAAGGTAGCGATAATAACAGGGGCAGGAAGAGGGATAGGGAAGGAAGCGGCTAGATTGTTTGCGAAAGAAGGGGCAAGGGTGATAGCATGCGATGTTATGGAGGA
>MZGO01000046.1:0-3881 GCA_002084985.1 Thermotoga sp. 4484_232
ATCCTTGGAATACCAATGCCTTTCATAATTTTCATTGCTTCGATGCTACTTCTGGCACTGCTTTTGAACAAGACGACCTATGGAATATCCGTCTACATGCTTGGATCTAATCCTGTGGCCACCGAATTTTCAGGTGTCAACGTAAGATCCGTTCTTTTCAGAACGTATCTTCTCTCTGGTTTCCTCACAGGGATAGCATCCCTCGTGATGACAGCACGTTTCAATGCAGCTCAGGCTGCATATGGAGAGTCTTACCTTCTTCTCACCGTTCTGGCATGTGTTCTGGGAGGTGTGAACCCAGCTGGTGGTTTTGGAAAGGTTTCAGGGCTCTTCATAGCGATAGTGGTCTTGCAGATAGTTGCAACAGGATTCAATCTTTTAAGGCTCAGTTCCCACCTTGCAAACGCTCTCTGGGGATTGATCTTGATATTCGTTATAACCATAAACCGAGCCATAACGGGGAAATGGATTTGAACGGATTTCACAGCTTTTCCTTGACGAATTCTGCAATTTTCTCTGCTCGTTCTACCGCTCTTCGAGCGTCTTAGTCGATGGTATCCCTCCCGGCAGAGCGTCCGGATAGCGAGTCGGTATGAAGAAAACTCTTCAACACTTTTCCTGCAGATTGTTGTGCCAGAAAACATGCTACATTGTATCTTCCGCCAGAGAGATTGAACCTCGCATCTTCCAGATCTTGCAATCCTTGCAAAAACCATCGTTTCCAATCACCTTCTTTGCTTCTCATACAGTATCCTCCCGTTTTTAAGAGCATGTCTTATAAATTGATTACACCCTTTCATCTTCTCGAATTCTTCTGGTGTGTAAACTAATATGTCAACGGCAACCCTTGGTTTCAAATGATCATAGAATTCATCCAATCTATCGGGAAATTTTTTATCAGTTTTCTTTATAGAATCTGCGCTGCTAAGCCCCATCCCTCTTAGGGGATCGGGATACAGCGGCACAAAAAATGATACAATAATAAATGATACAATATAAAGATGTCATATAGGCGACACGAGTGCTGGTTGTAGACATAACCAGAAAGCTTTCTAAAGGACAGCAGATCATAATTGGACACCTCAGCTATTCCGCAGCAAAACTGTGGAATGTTGCTAACCACGCTTTCAAAAATCAAGAAACGGATTTGTACCATCTCAAGCACTATCTCAAAGACAACTTTTGGTACAAAAACCTGCATTCTCAATCCGCTCAAACCGTAATAGAAAAGCTGCAAATTGCTTGGAAGAACTATTTCAAAAAGCATACAAAGAGCCCGCCTGGTTTTCAATCCAAAGATGAAACTTTCCAGTTCGGTGGAAGAAAAACGGCATCAAGATAATCGGCAATAAACTTCGTTTGTCTATTTCCAAACAAACGCGTAAGTATCTCAAAAAGGAGATATCAGATCAGCAGCCTGGTTTTAGGAGATGGCTATAGATCTGGGATTTTCGGATCTTGCAACTGTTGTGGTAGAAGATGAGACTCAAGCGTACGCAGATGTCAACGGAGCTGGGAACATATTGATTAGAGTAGTTCCGAATCCAGAGACAAAACTCATTCAGGGAAATGTTGTATCATAGATACATGTGGAGGGATGAAGTTGAGGATCTTTTTCAAAACATATGGATGCCAGATGAACGAAAACGACACAGAGGTCATGATGGGACTCTTGAGAGAAGCTGGATATGAGATCACTTTCAAGATTGAAGAAGCTGATGTCGTAATAATGAACACGTGTGCTGTGAGAAAGAAAGCGGAAGATAAATTCTATGGTTTTTTTGGACAAGTCTTGAAAATGAAGAGGAAAAAGAAGGTGATCGTTGGAGTAACTGGTTGTGTTGCAGAGAAGGAAAGGGAAAAAATCCTTAAAAAGGGAGCAGATTTCGTCGTGGGTACGAGATCCATCACTAGAATAGTCGATGTCTTAAGAGATGTAGAGAGTGGAAGAAAAGTCTCCCTCTTTGAAGATCATATAGAAGAACTCTCGCATGCAATACCGAGGTACAGAACCAGTAAACATCATGCGTGGGTTACCATAATATTCGGATGCGACAGGTTCTGTACTTACTGCATAGTCCCTTACACGAGAGGAAGAGAAAAGAGCAGACCTATGGAAGATGTTCTATTGGAAGTCAAAGAACTTGCAAAAAATGGCTACAGGGAGGTCACATTTTTGGGTCAGAACGTGGATGCCTATGGCAAAGACCTCAAAGATGGAACATCACTCGCAAAGCTTCTGGAAGAGGCATCAAGGATAGATGGTATAGAGAGGCTCTGGTTCATAACATCCCATCCCACGGATTTCTCTGAAGACCTGATCGATGTCATTTCCAGGAACGCCAAGGTTGCGAAATCCGTTCACCTTCCAGTTCAATCTGGAAGCAACAGAATTCTCGAAAAGATGAACAGAAGATACTCAAGAGAATTCTATTTAGATCTCCTCGATAAGATAAGATCCAAGGTACCCAATGTCTCGATAAGTAGTGACATAATAGTTGGTTTCCCAGGAGAAACGGATGAGGATTTTGAGCAAACGGTCGATCTGGTCGAAAGAGCACAATTTGAGCGTTTGAACCTTGCAATGTATTCTCCAAGGGAAGGTACCGTCGCTTGGAAGCATTTCAAAGATGATGTGCCAAGGGGGGTCAAGGTCGAAAGACTGCAGTTTCTCTTGAACCTTCAGAAAAGAATAAACAAACGTTTGAACGAAAAGTATCTTGGGAAGGTTGTGAGAATCATCGTCGAAGCTAGAGCAAAAAATGGCCTTTTCTATGGTAGAGACATAAGGAACAAGATCATAGCCTTTGAAGGCGAGGAGTGGATGATAGGAAGGTTTGCTGACATAAAGATAGAAAGAATAACAGCAGGGCCTCTTTATGGGAGGTTAGTCTGGGTTGAGGAAAGTGTTAGCGTCAATACTTGAGCTCTTTCTGGTTTCCCTAATAGCCTCTGTGCACTTTTCTTCCCTTGAAGATCTGAAAGGAGTTGTATCGAATTTCTTGAAAGAAGCGAGAAGTGAGGTTCAGGTAGTAGCTTACGGGGTGAACGATAGAGATATAATAGCGATTCTTGAGGATCTAGAAAGGATGGGGGTCATCGTAAAAGTCGTGGGGGAGAAGGTCTCAGGTGGATTGGAAGCTTACGTCGATACAGCTGATACTCTTCTTCATGCTAAATACATTGTCCTGGATAAAAAAAGGGTGCTGTTTGGATCTGCAAACTTCACGAGAAACGGCCTTGGGAGAGATCTAAACGCAGTAATGATATTCGATTCTGAAAAAGTATCTACCTTCTTCTCGAGTGTAACCGAATGGTTGATCAAAGGAGTTGAACCTTTGCGTTCCCTGAAAACCAATTTCGGTACGTTTTTACTCATACCGTTTGTCGATGGGGAAAAAGAGATTTCCAGGATTTTAAGGAAGGCAAAAAAATCCATAAAGCTGTGTTATTATGCGTTCTCCGATGAGGATATTTTCGCTCTTTTGAAATATCTATCTTCCCGCGGGGTGAGTGTCAAGATGATTCTCGATGATTGGATCGAATCTTCCAGATTATCGAGACTCAGGTGGGGTGGGTTTGACGTTAAAATAGTTGAAAATCCTCTACTTCATCACAAGTTCTTGATAGTTGATGATAAGATACTCGTATTCGGATCTGCGAATCTAACGGAAAGTGGTTTACACAAAAACGTTGAAGTTATTTTCGAAACACAGGAAAAAGATGTTGTGAGGGATTTCATAGAAGAGTTCGAAAGGTTGTGGGAAGATGAGACGATACAGGGTTTTCGTATTTGATCTCGACGGAACTTTGATGAACGATGAGGAGAAGATACCGGAAAGGAACGTTGAAATTTTGAAAAAGTTAATCGAGAAATTTGA
>MZGO01000046.1:3886-13855 GCA_002084985.1 Thermotoga sp. 4484_232
TCTTTGAGAAGAATCTGGAAACTGATCTGGCAAAGAGTATTCTGATGGATCTCAGAAGGATGAAAATTCATAGACAAGTTTACATAGATGACATTCTGTACGTTGAGGAAGACAATGAAGAAACCAGAGAATACGCCAAACACTCCAATGTGGATTTTCAGGTTGTAAAGGATCTGTTGAATCTCATTGAAAAGAAGCCTCCCACAAAGATTCTGGCTATAGATGAAGAAAAGGTACTGGACACAATAAAGGAAAACCTCAGGGAGAAATATAGAGACAGTATCAAAATATTCAAGTCTTTTCCGACTTACTTGGAATTCGTTCCTAAGGATGTCGATAAAGGTGTAGGGCTAAGGTATTTGAAGAAGACTTTTAGATGGAAAAAAGAAGAGATTGTCTCTTTCGGGGATAACGAGAACGATATAGCATTGTTCAAAGAATCCGGCTTAGGAGTAGCAGTTGCAAACGCTGTTAAGGACCTCAAGGAGGTGGCAGATCTTGTCGCACCCTCCAACAACCAAGCTGGGGTTGCTGATGTCGTCTCTGATCTTGTTGATTTGTGAATCACTCTTCCCGAATGCTCTGGTCATAGATGGTGTCAAAGGTTTCGATACACCACCTCAGGATATCTTAAAAGATATATCCATGTTGTGTCTTGGGTCGAGTGGTAACTTAACATTGGCGAAGGAAGCTGGCTTTGTGATCGGGAAGATTCTGAAAGAGAAAGGGTGTTCTTTCTATGTTTTCGGATCTCTGGATGTTCTAAGATACAAGGATCCAAGGCCTTTGAGAAAGATTTCGAGTTCCCCTTACATAACGGCTCAGGTCCTGCAACTATTTGCAGAAGGTCTGGGAGATGCAGGTATCGTTCCTGTCATAGATGCAAGGGGAAATATAAACGAAGAGGTGATAGTTTCCCTCATAACCAGGAAAGCGACGTTTCCAGTGATGGTGGAGAATGAGGAGAAATATCTGAAATTGAAAAAATTAGGCTACATCACTTCCCTGGTCATAACGGAGAAAAGTGTTTTGATCGGGAAACTGAATCCTTTGAGATGGGAAAACATGACTCCAGTGGATCCTGAGGATATAAGAAGGAAGATTTTAAAAAGTTCTGTCGTTCTCCTTGGGAAAGGAAAAGGTGTGTTCATAAACGATCCGTTCCACGAAGGAGGGGTTTTGATATTTTCAGATGAATCTTGGCTTGTGGAGGAAGCTTTAAAAGTACTTCAAGGGCTATCAAATCCCACAGGACGTGCTCCCTTCAGATAATAAAGTCCATTTGAATATTTCCAAAACGAACCTGGTAATGATTCCCATGTTTTTCATTATTTCTTAAATTTTCCAAAAAACCCGCCAGTGAAATTGAAAATAACTGAAGATGGATGGTATAATCGACTACAAATATATACCCATTAGGGGTTTCCAATCTTTCACAGGGGGTGATTTCCGTGAAGAAGTTTCTAGTGATTTTGTTGCTTTCCCTTCTAGCTTTAAGTGTTTTCTCCGCCAAGATTCCCAAGAACACTCTGGTTATAGGTGCGAACACCGGAATACTCATAACCTTCGACCCGGCTCAATGTTACGAAGTCCTTGGTGCTGTCATAACCAGTAACCTTTACGATGCTCTCGGTGAGATAGTAGTGAAGGAAGGGCAGTTCACCGTTGTACCGGCAGTTGCTGAAAGCTGGGAAGTCAAAGAAGATGGGAAAACGTGGATATTCCATATAAGGAAGGGAATCAAATTCTACAACGGGGACCCATTGACTGCCGAAGATGTTGTCTTCTCCCTGAAAAGGGTTTTGAAACTCAGAAAACCGCCTGTCTGGCTCTTCGAAGATGTGCTAGGTTTGACAGAGAATTCCATCGAAAAAATCGATGATTACACGGTAAAACTCGTTGTATCGAAAAAACTCGCTCCCAACATCGTTCTCTCGGTTCTGTCCGGTTCCTGGGGAAGTATAGTCAACAAGAAGGAAGTGCTGAGACATGAAAAAGACGGAGATCTGGGGAATGCTTGGTTAACAGACCATTCAGCTGGATCTGGACCATACTATCTGAAAGTTTGGAAGAGGAACGAAATGGTCGTTCTTGAGGTTAACAAGTATTACTGGAAAGGGGAACCTCCCATAAAGAGAGTCATATTCAAGGACATACCAGAGGAGAACACTCAGTACCTCATGATACAAAAAGGAGATATAGACATAGCATGGAACCTCACGGCAGAACAAGCTCTCGATATAAAAGAGGGTAAGGTACCAGGAGTCAGACTCGTATCAAAACCAGCTCAGGCTCAAGAGTATGTTGCAGTGAACGTGGGTTGGGGTCCATTCAAAGATCCCAGGGTCAGGATGGCTATTAAACTCGCCATAGACTACGAAGCGATAATAAAAGAAGTCAGAAAAGGACTCGCCATAGATAACTTCACTTTCTTACCAGTTGGATACCTCGGATACAAACCACTGAAAATTAAAAGAGATGTAGAAAAGGCCAAGAAGCTTCTTGCAGAAGCTGGATATCCAGATGGATTTGAAGTCACGATATTGACCAATCCAACGGCAATTCGAAAGGCAGAAGCCGTCATAGTCCAATCCAATCTGGCAGAGATTGGTATAAAAGCTAACATTCAACTCATGCAGGCTTCACAAATGTACACAAAGTACAGACAACAAGGACATCAGATGATAGTCGCTGGTTGGGGTGTGGACTTTCCAGATCCAGCGGCCCAAGCTGCGCCATTTGCCGATTACACCGCCCATCAGCTGGCTTGGAGAAACATGTGGTACGATGACTTCGCATCCAAACTAACGAAAATGGCACTTGAAGAGATGGATCCCAAAGTCAGGACTGTCATCTACAACATCCTCATAGATTACTGGTTTGAGAACGGACCTTTTGCGATACTTTACCAGCCTGTAAATTATTGGGCTGTCAGAGAAGAGGTCAAAGGCGCAGAAGAGGCATTCGCACCTTATAACTTCAACTTCCTGATGGAGAAATTCCACAAATAATCAACCTCGGAGGGGGGAAGCCCCCCTCCGATTCAAGGAGAGATTGTAATGAAGCTTTGGTATTTTATAATGAAAAGACTCTTCCTAATGGTTATAGTACTTTTTGGGATACTGGTGCTCGTTTTCTTCATAGCGAAGATAATACCTGCAGATCCTGTAGGTGCTTTGCTCGGAGGCAATGCTCCACCAGAGCTAGTTGATGAACTTAAACACAAATTGGGGCTGGATAAACCACTAATAATTCAGTTCATTGATTACATAAAAGGAGCCCTCAGAGGAGACTTTGGAATATCTCTTAAAACGAACAGGCCTGTGATAGAAGATATAAAGGAATACTTTCCTGCCACTATGGAACTTGCGATATTCGCAATAATCATAGCTGTAGGAATAGGGATACCCCTAGGAATATTCTCGGCTGTAAAGCGTAACAGTTTCGTGGATCACTTTTCCAGGATATTTTCCATCCTTGGTGTTTCCATGCCTGTTTTCTGGACGGGTTTGCTCCTTCTTTTACTTTTTTACTACAAACTCGGCTTGCTTCCTGGATCGGGGAGATTGGAACTTTTCATAATACCTCCAGAACCCAAAACAGGCCTGATAATTTTAGATGCACTACTTGAAGGAAATTGGGAAGCGTTTTGGGATGGACTAAAACATATAATTCTCCCAGCCTTTGTTTTGGGATATGCGTCTAGCGCTTCCATAGCGAGGATGACGAGGGCCAGTGTCCTCGATGTTTTGAGGCAAGACTTCATAAGAACAGCGAAAGCGAAAGGGCTTCCAAAGAGGTTGGTCATATACAAACATGCCCTTAAAAATGCGTTGATTCCTGTCGTTACACTCATAGGTCTGAGGTTCGGTAGTCTCTTGGAGGGAGCGGTGCTAACAGAGACGATCTTCGGATGGCCAGGACTTGGCAGGTACATCGTCAACGCACTTTTGGTTTTGGATTATCCGGCCATAATGGGAGGAACCGTTTTCATCGCCTTGATATACTCTCTGGCCAACTTAGTGGTAGATATAACCTATGCCGTTCTCGATCCTAGAATGAGGATTTGAGGTGATAGTGTGGAATACCAGGAAAGTGAACGTATTTCCAGGTGGAGACCACTAATAGAAGATCTCAAACATACGATGTATTTGTGGAGGAAAAACAAGCTGGCCATGATAGGAACCGTTATAATACTGGGGTTCATAATAGTTGCCATATTTGCACCCGTTCTGGCTCCCTATGATCCCTATCAGCAGAACCTCCACAACAGGCTTGCACCTCCAAGTAGAGAGCACCTTCTTGGAACAGATCAGTTCGGAAGAGATGTTTTAAGCAGAATAATATGGGGTACCAGGATAGAGTTGAAGATAATATTCCTCGTGACAGTAATAAGTACGGCCATAGGAACCATCATAGGTTTGATCTCAGGATACTTTGGAGGAGCCGTCGATGAAATTCTTATGAGAATAACCGACATGTTCCTGGCTTTTCCAAGTTTGGTTCTGGCCATGGCCTTTGCCGCTGCGCTTGGTCCATCATTAACGAATGCGATAATAGCCATATCTGTGATTACTTGGACGGTGTACGCCAGGTTGGTCAGAGCCGAAACCATGAAGATAAAAAGTACTCTTTACATAGAGGCTATAAGAGCTCTTGGAGCAGGAACTTTCAGGATTCTATTTCTTCACATCCTTCCAATGACGATTTCTCCAATTTTGGTCCAGATGACGTTGAGAATGGGAACGATAATCTTGACGGCAGCTGGTTTAGGATTTTTGGGGCTTGGTGCTCAACCTCCCACTCCCGAATGGGGGGCCATGGTCAGTGATGGCAGGCTTTACATGATGAACGCCTGGTGGATATCAACATTTTCGGGTCTTGCAATTGCCCTTGTTGTCTTAGGATTCAACCTTTTGGGAGATGGTATAAGGGATATCCTCGATCCAAGGTTGAGGAGGTAAAGGATGAAAGGGGATCTTCTCACCGTCAAGAACCTTCGGGTGATCTTCCACACCTATAGGGGAATAATAAAAGCTCTGAACGGTGTGAACATCTGGATCAACAAGCGAGAAAGGCTAGGACTGGTTGGGGAAACCGGATGTGGAAAGTCTGTCACATCACTTTCGATAATGAGGTTGATAGAGGAGCCCGGAGAAATAGTCGATGGGGAGATCATATTCGATGGTAGGGACCTTTTGAAGCTCCCTGAGAGTGAGATGATGAAAATAAGGGGAAAGGAAATATCGATGATATTTCAAGAGCCCATATCTGCTCTGAACCCCGTTTTTAAAGTGGGATATCAAATAGCGGAAGCCATAGCCCACGCTGAAAATGTATCAATGAAGGATGCATATGGAAAAGTGAAAGATGCTCTTGAAATGGTGGGATTGGATTGGAAAAGAACGATGAATCTTTATCCACACGAGCTTTCAGGAGGTATGGCTCAAAGGGTCATGATAGCTATGGCTTTGGTTACCAAGCCCAAACTTTTGATAGCGGATGAACCAACATCTGCTTTGGACGTCACGATACAAGCTCAGATCCTGAAACTTTTGGACGAATTGATAAAGGAGATGGGAAGTGCGGTTATGATGATAACGCATGACATGGGAGTTGCTGCTGAGTTCTGTGATAAGATAGCGGTCATGTACGCTGGGAACGTTGTTGAGTATGCAAAAACAGAGGAGATCTTCGAAAATCCTCTTCATCCTTACACTAGAGGCCTTTTGAAGGCGGTTCCAAGAATCGGGAGGTCAGAGGAATTAGAAGGGGTTCCCGGGGTGGTACCAGACCTTGTGGATCCCCCTCCTGGATGTAGATTTCATCCGCGGTGTGGTGACAGATTGGATGTATGCTCGAGTAAAAAACCAGAACTCGTTGAAGTGGAAGAGGGCACTTCATCCCAGAAAACTCGTGAAAGATATCGTCGGTGAGGGTCTTAAAATACATTTCAAAATGAGATCCAGCGAAATATATGAAAGAGTCAGAGAGATTTTAGGGTACGTGGGGTTGAGAGAAGAACACATGTTCAGATATCCCCATGAGTTCAGTGGCGGGCAAAGACAGAGGATTGCGATAGCAAGAGCATTGGTTCTGAGGCCTGAGTTCATCGTTCTCGATGAGCCTACATCTGCATTGGATGTTTCCGTCCAGGCAAGGGTTCTTAAACTCTTAAAGGATCTGAAAAGGGAATTCTCGTTAACGTATCTGTTCATAACACATGACCTTGCCGTTGTCGATTACATGGCGGATAGATGTGCTGTAATGTACCTTGGAAAGGTGGTTGAGATCGGGAGTAAGGACGATATATTCTACAGGACGTCTCATCCTTACACACGTCTTCTGATGAACGCCGTGCCAAGTGTTGATCCAAGGAACAAGAAGGATAAAGTCATCCCTAAAGGAGAGATACCGAACCCTGTAAATCCTCCAAGTGGGTGTCCCTTCCATCCAAGGTGCCCTTATGCCAAAGGCATTTGCAAGGAGAAAGAACCTGATATAGTAGAAGTGAACGAAGGACATTGGGTGAAATGTCACTTCCCTCTGTAAAAGGCAGGGTGAATGAGTTGGAAAGGGTTCTAATAGTGGATTACGGGTCTCAGTATACACAATTGATAGCAAGAAGAGTGAGGGAACTGGGGGTTTTTTCAGAAATAGTATCCTCAGATTCCACGATGGATCCAAATCTCTATGATCTGATCATACTTTCTGGAGGTCCCATGAGTGTCTATGAAGAAGACGCTCCTTCCCTCCCGGAATGGTTTCGCTCCTTTTATGGCAGTGTCCTTGCCATATGCTATGGAATGCAACTTCTTTCCAAGGAACTTGGAGGTAAAGTTGTGAGAGGAATCGGTGAATATGGAAGAACGAAGGTAAAAATCGTTAAGGACGATCTTTTATTCGACGGATTGCCAAAGGAGTTCCTAGTCTGGATGAGTCATGGAGACAGGGTAGAAGAACTGCCTGAAGGTTTTCATGTAACGTCCAAAACAGAAAAAGGTGTTATAGCATCCGCCACTGACTACAAAAAGTATTGGCTCCTTCAATTCCATCCAGAAGTTCATCACACCGAGTATGGAAAGGAGATATTAAGGAATTTCCTGTTCAAGATAGGAAAGCTCAAGGGAGACTGGCGTTTGGAAAACGTGGTTCAATCCAGAATAAATCTCATAAAAAATACAATAGGAAACTCAAAGGCTATCATGGCGCTCTCTGGAGGAGTTGATTCGACTGTGGCGGGCGCCATGGTTCAAAAAGCAATCGGAGACAACTTCATAGGAGTCTTCGTCGACCACGGACTTTTGAGAGAAGGGGAGAGAGAAGAGATAGTGCATTTTCTAAAAGATAAAATGAATATGAATATCGTGGTGGTGGATGCAAAAGAAAGATTTCTAGATGGATTAAGGGGAGTGGTGGATCCAGAAAGAAAGAGAAAGATCATAGGAGAAACCTTCATCAGGGTTTTTGAGGAAGTGGCGAAAGAATTCAAAGCGGAATTTCTCGTTCAAGGAACGATATATCCTGATGTTGTAGAAAGCGCGGGGAGTGGAAAGAACACATCTAGGATAAAGAGCCATCACAACGTCGGAGGACTCCCTGAAAAGATGGGTTTGAAGATCGTTGAACCTTTGCGCGATTTCTTCAAAGATGAGGTCAGAAAGATTGGAAAGATTTTGGAGATACCGGATGAGATCCTGAAAAGGCATCCATTTCCAGGTCCTGGTCTTGCCGTTAGAATAATAGGGGAAGTCACAGAAGAGCGTTTGAGAATCCTCAGAAAAGTCGACAGAATATTCCTCGAAACTTTAAAAAAATGGGATCTGTATGATAAAGTGTGGCAAGCTTTCGCAGTCCTTCTCCCTGTGAGAAGCGTTGGCGTTAAGGGAGATAGAAGATCATATGGATACGTGGTTGCTCTGAGAGCCGTGGACAGTGTGGACGGTATGACAGCGGATTGGGTAAGACTTCCTCACGATTTTCTAGATGAGGTATCGAAAAGGATAACGGGGGAAGTTCCAGAGGTTACCAGAGTTGTCTACGATGTTACCATGAAACCACCTGCAACCATAGAATGGGAGTGAGGTGGTTTACGTGAAAACCTTCGGAAGGGTGACCATTACAGATATTGCGAAGAAAACGGGATTTTCGATAAAAACTGTCTCGAGAGTGATAAACAACTCTCCAAACGTTAAGGAGGAAACAAGAAGGAAGATATTGAAAGCTATCGAGGAATCCGGCTACAGCGTGAATTTACTCGCAAAAGCTTTGAAGAAAGGGAAAACACAGACGGTGATCGTGTTCATGGACAAGCACGGAGGAGAATACTGGAGCTCCTGGCACAACATGATGATACGCGAGATAATCTCAGGTTTCAGAAGAGAAAATTACAAGATAATTGTCTCCCCATCCTCAGGAAAAGGTGTTTTGGATGACGAAACCGATGGTTTCCTATTTTTGAAGAGCGGCCTTGCAGATGGTGCTGTGATCTTCGACATAATGAGAGAAGATATAAGGATAAAGTATCTCAGAGAAAACAAGATACCCTTCGTGATAGTTGGAAAGGACCTTGATCACGATGATACCAACTACGTGGATCTTGATAATTACATGGTGGGGTACATGGGAGGAGAGTATCTCATAAAAAAAGGGAAGAAAAGGATAGTTTTCATGCTTGGAAGTAAAGATTTCAACGTTAACAGAGAAAGAGCTAAGGGATTCGAAGATGCGTGCAAAAAATACGGAATCGAGTATGAGGTGATATTCGAACTCAAGGATCCAGAAGAAGTATACAGAAAGGTGCAGGAAAAACTAAAAGAACCCATCGATGCGTTCTTCATATCTGGTGATGAGAGGGCCATGGGAGCATACAAGGCAGTTTATGAGGCGGGTCTTAAGATACCTGAAAATGTGGCGATTCTCGGAATAGACAACCTGCCTTTCAGTGAATATCTCCATCCACCTTTGACGACGATCGATCAAAGGGTTAAAGAGTTCGCCGGTATCACTGTAAAGATACTCCTCGATGCTATGAGACATTGGGATCCAAAAGTGAAAAGAGTAGTTATTCCACCAAGATTGATCGAAAGGGGTTCTGTATGATGTCAGCAGAAATCGTCAGGAATGATTACGTCCCAGGAGGTTTCAAAAGGAAAGAATATAAGGGCTCTTTTCTGTACTACCAGTACGAGATGGGAGGGATCTTCGTAGACGTTTCAAGAGAGAGGAAAGTGATCCAAGATGCTCTTGCTGAAAGATCTCTCGATGAGGGGTTAATTTCGAAGAGGGATTTCGATATATACATCGAATCTCTCAAGAAAATTTTCTCTGATATGGAAAACATAGAAGACATGTCGGATGAAGAAGTTTTTGGATTGATCCACGAGATCAGGGTGAAATTCCTTAAGGAAGGGAATCTGAAAATACTACAGGATGAGAGTAGAGACCGTTTTTTCAAAGAAAGCACATTCTCACTAGAAAAAGAGCCACTCCAGAAGATCTTGGAAGATTTCTTCAAGGGTGCAAAGGTTAAGATAGACAGAAGGAAACTCCTCGAGGAAGAGCTGAAGGTCAAGAGAAAAGTGATTTTAATTCCCGGTAGTTTTCGCGTATTACCTTTCCTGATACGACTCATATTCAACAACTTTCTCGAAAGTGAGATAGAGGTTTCCTTGTTTTTGAAAAAAAGGAGGGTTTTGGATGAGCCCGTACCGGATGATCTGGACTTTTTGCTCAACAGACTGAAGCTGAAACCTGAAAACATGAATGTTCTAACTTACGATTTTCAAGGAGCTGGGTTAGACCTTAGGAAGGTGGATTTCCCGGAAAATCCGAAAGACTTCGTGATCATAGGCTTTGAAGAAAGGAGTATGTTTTCGCTACATGGTGCTCTTTTCGATTATTTCATTGTGACGACCATCGAGAGCCCGAAAGCTATGAGGTACACTAATCTATTTGAACATGAAGGTA
>MZGO01000047.1 GCA_002084985.1 Thermotoga sp. 4484_232
TTCACAGTCAGTAGGGCTTCACTGATCCTTTAGACATATATGAGATCCTCCATAACGCTCTCCTTTAAAATCGGTTTGTTTATCATCGCTGGTGTTGCAATATCCACAGGAACACCTACAAGATCTTCTATCTCATACGCTAAATGTGTGAATTCAAAGAGCCCTATTGGCTCTTCCAATTCAACAAGGACATCTAAATCGCTATCATCCTTATAATCTCCACGTGCACGTGAACCAAATATCGCTATCCTCACCACACCATATTTTTTTCTTAAATCTTCCTTACGCTCTCTCAGTATCTCCAGAATTTTTTCACGTGACATGTTTTCTCCCTCCAGGAAAAAGCATCCACCATAAAATCTTAAAATTCAGAATTCCTGCTATACTTTATTTGTGGAGGTGGCTTTGTGTCCACTGTGAAGGAAAAACTCATTAAGATCATTCAAGATCTCGATGATGATATAGCGAAAAGGCTCCTCGAGGAGATAGATAATATATTACTCCAGTTGGAGCTAGAAAACGACCCAGATTTCATGGATACCGTCCGTAGACTCGAAGTCGGTGAAGAAGAACTCATCCCTCATGAAGAGGTAAAGAAAAAATACGAGCCATAATTCACAGACCAAAACATTTAAAAAGCCTTGATAAGCTCGATTTCACTGCGGAAGAATTTGTGTTCTCTATTATCTCAAAACTTCCTTAAGAAAACATGAAACTCCTCATTTAACAGGTATTGTTCCATGCACATTATTTCTGAAACAGCCCCGCCTTTTCTTGACAGAGATAGCTCCTTGTATTAATATTTCTATACGGTCGCTTGAGGGGCCAGCGTAGCTCAACCGGTAGAGCGGCGCATTCGTAATGCGTAGGTTGTGGGTTCGAGTCCCACCGCTGGCTCCAGTTTTTTGTTGTATAATGGGGTGAAGAAATGGATTTTGAGGAAAGACTTTTGAATTTTATAAAGAAGGAAGGTCTGATCTCCTCTGGTGATAAGGTCATCGTTGCTGTATCGGGTGGAATAGATTCCATGTCACTCTTGTTCGCTCTGAACAGGATAGCAAGCCTCCTTAGGATATCCCTTCACGCGGCACATCTGGATCACATGATAAGGCCTGAGTCCTCAGAAGAAGCGGAATTCGTCAGAAGCTTCTCTAAATCTTTAGGCATTCCTATCACTCTGGGAAGAAGAAATATCCCCGATATATGTAAAAAGATAAAGGGAAATCTGGAAGAAGTGGCAAGAAAGGAGAGATACGCTTTTTTGGAGGAAGTTTGCAAAAATGTCAACGCCAGAAGGATCGCTCTGGCTCATCACAAAAACGATTTACTGGAGACCGTCATCCATAGGGTTATAAGAGGAACAGGACCGCTGGGGCTTTCCTGTATGAGGCCATCAAGGGGTATATTCATAAGGCCTTTTCTGATATTCACGAGAGAGGAGATAGAAGAGTACGCTAGAAAGAACGAAATACCTTACGTTGAGGATAAAAGTAACTACGATATAAAGTATACGAGGAATTTCATAAGACATAAAATTGTACCGCTTCTTAGAAATCTGAATCCTTCTGTAGAGGAATCTGCCTACAGATTGGTGAGAACAGCGAACCTTCTGGAAGATTTCATGAATAAAGAGATAGGACTTTTTATGGAAAAAAACGTTCATAAAGAGGATGATATCTTTGTGATGAGAAGGCCAGAAAGCACATTCGTTCTTCTGGAAGTTATGAGAAAGATCGTGCATGAGTTCTTCGGAAAAATACCAGAATTCGAGAAATTATGGGAATTTGTGAAAGGCTTTGATAAACCTTCACATAGAGTGAATATCTTTGGAGATGTGTTCCTTGAGAAATCATATGATATGATCGCGGTTGGTAGAACATTGAATGTGAAGAACTTTAGAAAAAGATTAAAAGAAGGATTTTATAATGTGAACGGATTCAAAATGAGAGTTATAATTTCAAAGGAGCAGGAGAATGTGGACAGGAAAATATCAGTGATCTTCAACTTGAAGGATTTGGATGAGCCTTTATTTTTTAGGAACAGGAAAGACGGTGATAAAATTTTCTTAGAAAAGGGTTTCGTAAAAGTTAAGGATCTGATGATCGAAGAGAAAATCCCAACTTTCTATAGAAGGCGGGTACCAATTCTGGTAGACTCTAGAGACAGAGTTCTCTGGATACCAGGGGTTCGTCAGGCTCATACCAGGGTGGTAGGAGGGAAAGGAGGTTATTTGATCCTTAAATTGATTCGATGGCCTTTTGGTTATCTGAAAGGAGGTTTTAGTTTTGAACGGAAAACCTAATATAATAAATCTTCTCTTTGCCATTCTAATAGTCTTATCCCTCTTCTGGCTCGCACGATTCCTCTATACGGAGTCTTCCCCTATATCGAGGATGAGCTACAGCGGCTTTCTAAAGATGTTGAAGGAAGACTCTTCAATGATCGCAGAGATAGCTTTGAAGGATGATGGAACGGTTAAAGTGAGCACAAAGGATGGTAGGATCTATGAGATATACGCTCCATGGGTTCTGAACGATTCGGATCTCATAAACGAGATATCCAGTAAAGGTATCAGGATATACGGTGAGAAGAGTGTGAGCAGTTCCGTTTGGGTGAACATTCTTGGAACGTTGATACCAACCTTTCTCATCATATTCGTTTGGATTTTTGTCATGAGGACTGTTTCCGGCAGGAACAACCAGGCTTTCACTTTCACAAGAAGCAGGGCCAGGATGTACAAGCCTGGTGAGAAAAAGGTAACGTTCGATGACGTTGGGGGAGCAGACGAAGCGATAGAGGAACTCAAAGAAGTTGTGGAATTTTTGAAGAATCCATCGAAATTCAACAAACTCGGTGCGAGAATGCCCAAGGGAATACTTCTTGTTGGACCCCCTGGAACGGGGAAGACCCTTCTTGCAAGAGCAGTAGCGGGAGAAGCGAATGTCCCATTCTTTCATATAAGTGGTTCAGACTTCGTGGAGCTGTTCGTGGGAGTTGGTGCTGCGCGTGTTAGGGATCTGTTCAACCAAGCAAAAGCAAACGCTCCATGCATCATCTTCATAGATGAAATAGACGCTGTTGGAAGACACAGAGGAGCTGGACTCGGTGGAGGACACGATGAAAGGGAGCAAACTTTGAATCAACTTCTGGTTGAAATGGATGGTTTCGACGTTAGAGAAGGTATCATAGTGATGGCCGCAACTAACAGGCCGGATATACTTGATCCTGCCCTTCTGAGACCCGGAAGGTTTGATAAGAAAGTGGTCGTTGACCCACCAGATCTGAGAGGACGAATGAAGATATTGAAGATACACATGAAAGGGAAGCCTATAGCAGAAGATGTCAACATCGAGATACTTGCAAAGAGAACACCGGGATTCGTCGGGGCTGACCTTGAAAACCTCGTCAACGAAGCAGCTCTTCTTGCTGCCAGAGAAGGAAGATCCAAGATAACGATGAAAGATTTCGAAGAAGCGATAGATAGGGTTATAGCAGGACCTGCTAGAAAATCTAAGGTGATAAGTCCTAAAGAAAAGAGGATAATCGCTTACCATGAAGTGGGACATGCCATAGTTTCGACGATCCTTCCGAACGCTGATCCAGTTCACAGGATCTCCATAATACCAAGAGGTTATAAAGCTCTTGGGTACACACTTCAACTTCCAGTTGAGGATAAATACCTTGTGACCAAGAATGAAATTTTGGATAAAATAACGGCACTCCTTGGAGGACGTGCCGCCGAGGAGATAGTTTTCGGTGAAATAACATCCGGTGCAGCAAACGACATAGAAAAAGCAACGGAGATGGCAAGAACCATGGTGTGCGAACTTGGGATGAGCGATAGATTGGGACCTCTTGCATGGGGTAAGAATGAGCAAGAGGTCTTCCTTGGAAAGGAAATAACAAGATTGAAAAATTACAGTGAAGAGGTTGCAAGTCAGATCGATGAAGAGGTTAAAAGAATTGTTTCCGAATGTTACGAAAGAGCAAAGGAAATACTGATAAAATACAGAAAACAAATGGAAGATATTGTGGAACAGCTTCTTGAGAAGGAAACACTTGAAGGAGAAGAACTCAGGAAGATATTGGAAGAAGAGCTGGAGGAGGTGGTCAAAGAATGAGATGGGATTTCCTGGTGGGTAAAACTCGTTCAGAGGACTTCACACTTGATGAAACCATGGTATGGAATGAAGATGGGGATGTTATAAATTACCACCTCATATCCACTAGCTCTCTCCTTTCTCTGGTCCACAAAGTGGGATACGATCTACTTGATAAATTCTTACCGCTCAGTATGACATCCATTGTCTTGGAGACTTGTGCAAGACATGTGAAACCTGTGAAGGCTGGCGATAAAGTAGCTATAGGAGTTCGTGTTGTGGGAGTGGATGAAAACAGGGTGAGATTGAGAGGAATCGTTATGAGCGGTGATGAAAAGATATTGGAAGTGGAGTTCACAAGGATAATAGTGTCGAAGAATTACCTCCGGAGGGTATCGATTGAGAAGGCCGAGAAAGTCCTCAGATTACCGAGAATACTATGAGGTTCTGAGATACAGAAAAGGTGAGAAAGTACTCGAGGACTTTCCCTATTCTGGTAGAGTAAAAGTTGCCCTGATATTCCCAAATAAATACAACATAGCATCGTCCAGTTTAAGTTTTTCATTCGTCGCAAAACTTCTTAACGAATCAGGTATTGTTTGTGAAAGGTTCTTCCATGAAGGATGGTTCAGAAAATATTACTCGCTGGAAACACAATCACCACTTGATGAGTTCAGGATATGGGCTTTCTCGGTTCATCACGAGTTGGATTTTTTCAATGTTTTGGAACTTCTGAAAAACAAAGGGATTCCTCTGTCTTGGAGAGAGAGAAATAAAGATCATCCTCTGATAATTGTTGGGGGAGCCCTTACATATTTTGCCCCATTCATGTTTTGGGAAGTTGCCGATGCGATCTACCATGGAGATCTTGAAGAGTACCTTGAAAAATTTGTGGAATCTCTGCTGCTGAATGAAAAAGGAAAGGTACTATCTTCTCTCCTTCAGATACCATCGGTTTCCATCCCACCTGAAGGGAAGGTTTTCAAGAAACTCGCTACTTATGAAAATCTCAACGATAATCCACCTTACTCTCATGTGATACCTTCTTATGGGGAATTTTCAAAGAGACTCCTTGTGGAAGTGGGGAGAGGCTGTATTCGAAGATGTAAATTTTGTGTAGCAGGTCATACGCAAAAACCGGTCCGTTTCATTAAACCCAATGTGCTTAAAAAGATTGTGGAGAAATACAAGGAAGAAAAATTCGGTTTTATAAGTGCTACGATAACGGATTATCCTTGGTTAGATGAACTTTTGGATGTTCTTGAAAGATATTCGATAAAGTTTTCTGTTTCCTCTATGAGAATGGATGGATTGAATCTACGTCTTTTGAAGCTTTTGAAAAAATCGGGTCAGAAGACCTTCACTGTGGCTCCTGAAGGAGGCTCGCAGAAGATCAGGGATATCCTTGGGAAAGATATAGAAGAGGAAGATATAGAAAATGCACTGCAAGTAGGAAGAGAAGCTGGTTTTGATAGAATAAAAATGTACTTCATATATGGCTTGGAAGAGGAGAGAGAAGAGGATTTGATTGCTATAAAGGAGCTGGCTGATTTTGCAAGGTCTCTGGGATACACCAAGATAACTCTGAGCTTGAATCCGTTGATTCCAAAACCAAGAACACCCTTTGAAAAAAGAGCCATGCTTCCTTTTCGTATCCTTCGAGAGAAGTTTCTGTTCTTAAAAAAAATTCTGAGGGACTACAGATTGACGTTCGAAGGTATAAGAGAGAGCATACTTCAATACAGGCTCGCTTTCGCAGATGAGTCTCTATCAAGAGAATGGGTGAA
>MZGO01000048.1 GCA_002084985.1 Thermotoga sp. 4484_232
GCCTCTACTTTCCAAAATCTCGAAATTTTTGGGTCTTGCAACCAGGATCACCTTCATCCCCAGCGATGATCTATTCATACTTCTAGCTCTTAAAGTCGTGTCCCCCACTCTCACTGTTATCAAATTAACGCCAACATCCACGACCTCCCCTTCAACGAAATCCTGGAATCCCACAAATCTTGCCACGAACAGTGTTTTAGGATTTAAGAAAAGATTTTCAGGTGTATCGAACTGTTCTATTCTTCCCCGGTTCATAACGGCCACTCTATCTGATAGGGACAGAGCTTCCGCTTGATCGTGGGTGACGTATACGGTAGTTATCCCAAGTTCCTTCTGCATTCTCCTCAGTTCCGCTCTCATCTCAATTCTGAGTTTCGCATCGAGATTCGAAAGAGGTTCGTCCATCAAGAGAAGGTCAGGCTTTACAACTATAGCTCTTGCTATAGCTACTCTCTGTTGCTGTCCTCCCGATAATTGAGAAGGTAGTCTCTCTTCAAAACCTTTCAAGCCCACGAATTCAAGCACTTCGGAAACTTTCTTCTTTATTACATCTTTTGGAAACCTTCTTATCTTCAATCCGAAAGCCACATTTTCAAAGACGTTCAGATGAGGAAACAACGCATAATTCTGAAATACGAAACCTATATTCCTCCTGTTCGGTGGAATGTTGTTGTAAACCTTACCGTTTATGATAATTCTTCCCTTCTGGACTCTCAAAAATCCTGCTATGGCACGAAGCGTCGTGGTTTTACCGCAACCACTTGGACCCAATAATGACACGAATTCTCCTCTTCCTACATTTAGTGTCAGATCCTTTACGACAAATTCGTTTTTGTGGTAACCAACGGATACATTCTCGAGTTTCAAAAATGCCATTTCCATCCTCCTCGTTTCAGATCATCTTCGATACACCCAAAAGCTTCTGCATCACCAAAACCACTCCTAAAGTTATGAGAATCAAAAGAGTCGCAAGAGCGGCTATACTCGGATCGTAATAGTACTCCATGTACGTCATCATGACTATCGGAAGTGTACTGATACCCGGTCCTGTGAGAAACAGAGATATAGGGACGTTATTAAAGGATGTTATGAAAGTTAAAATAAAAGCGGATATGATACCAACGGTTATATTCGGCAGCACCACGTTTACGAACACTCTGAAGCGAGATGCTCCCAGACTTATAGCAGCTTCTTCTATAGAATGAGGAAGATTCAGTATGGAAGAACTTATTATTCGAACTGCAAAAGGAAGAACTATAGCGGTGTGCCCTATTAAAAGTGTGGTTCTTATCGAAAAGATTCCCATGATGATGAATATTCTAAGGAGTGCAAGACCTGCAACCATCTGAGGTATTATGACTGGTAATGTTGTTAGGATCTCGACGAATCTTTTGCCTGGAAAATCGAATCGCGCTAGAACGTACGCCACCGGTATTCCGAGTAGAAGGGCCAATAGAGATGCCAAAACTGCTAACCACAGACTCGTCTCAAAACTCCTTATGAACATTGGCATCGTTATTACCTTCTTGAACCAGTGGAGTGTAAACCCTTTAGGTGGAAAGGAAAGGACCTCGCTTTCACTGAACGAGGCTGCAAATATTATGATGAAGGGTCCTATGAGAAATAATATAGCTATTGCGAGCATTATGTATACGAAGATCTTTCCGCTCATCTTCTTCCCACCTTACCTATGAGCCTAAAGCCAGTGTTTATCAGGAGAGTGGTCAGGAACATCATAACAGCTATTGTTGTGGCCATATCCCAATCCAGAACTACTGCTGCTTTCTGGTAAAGGAGAGTACTCAACATGAGAACACGACTGCCACCGAGAATTGCTGGTGTCACATAAGCTGTGATGGAGCCTGTGAATACTAATGTTCCACCTGTTATTAAACCCTCGACACTGAGGGGAAACGTCACCCTCACAAACGTTTGAAACCCGGAGGCCCCAAGGCTTCTTGCTGCTAAGGATAGATCTTCAGGGATGTTTTCAAGGGCGCTGCTGATTGAGAGTATCATCATAGGCATGAACAGCTGAAGTAAACCTATTAAAACGGCTCCCTCAGTGTAGAGCATTCTAACGGGCTCTTCAATTATCCTTGTAGATAACAGGAAGTTGTTCAACAGTCCATATCGCCCAAGGACAGCAAGCCATGCGAAAGTTCTTGCTACAGGATTGGTCATGAGGGGTAGTACCATGAGTGTCATGAACACTGTTTTCAGCGTTCTATTGTTTATAGAAGCTATAGCCAAAGCCGTGGGGTAAGATATGATGATTGAAAGTCCTGTTACCCACAGGCCTATGCGTATACTCCTCAAGTAAGCTGTTCGTGAAACGTGATCTTTGAAGAACACGAAATAGTTGAAGAATATTCCTTCTCCTTCAGAGCCGTATATACTATCGATCACAACCATCAAAAGGGGTACGAGAAAGAAGATTCCTAAAAATACGAGAGTGGGTAACAGAAGCAGGACATATTTTTTTCCGTACACTCTCGCCACTTCTCCCAAATGACTTTACTCACTTTCCAATTATCATCTCGTTCCATTTCTTGATCCATTCATCCCTATGATCAACTATCACGTTTGGATCGAAGAATATCAACGATTTTATGTGATCTTCTCCGTAAGTCAATTTCTCTGCAATTTCCTTTGGAACCTTCACATTTTTGTTGATGGGAGAATCTACAAGATCCATGGCTTCAGCGTATTGAACCCCTTCACTCAAGATAAAATCGATGTACTTATAAGCATTTTCAAGGTTTTTCGCACCTTTTACAATACTCACAGTGTTCAGGAAACCTATCATTCCTTCCTCTGGAACGACCCACTTCAGCGGAAGTCCTGTCGCAAGAAGCCTTCCCCATGCGAATCTTGCAACTGGAGCCACCCAGACTTCTCCCATTTTGAAGAGGTTTATGAGCTCCGAAGATCTCTTATAGAAGGTCACCACGTTGCCTTTTATTTCGGCAAGTTTTTTAAATGCTACATCAAGACTCGTATCATCTTCAGAGCCACCCCATATCCTGTTCATTAGCATCATGAACGCAGGACCTTGTGTTATCGTTATATCTGGAAGGCTGATTCTACCTGCAAGATCCTCTCTCCAGAAATCCTTCCATGAGGTTATAGGTTCTTTAATCTTGTCGGTTCTGTAGACAATCCCGAAACTGAAAACAGTGTATCCTATACCGTAGTGACCTCCTATTGGATCCTTGGCAAAATCGTATATGTCCTTGTAGTTTTTGAGTTTCGAAACATCGATCGGTTGAAGAAGGCCTTTTTTCTTTGCCAAAGCAGCGTAATAATCGACGAAATGAACCACATCGATTTTTGGATCGTTTTTCTGCATTTCCAATTTCGTCAATCTCGTGGAGTTGTTACCGAGTTCGCGAACGATCTCTATACCGTACTTTTCCAGGAAGGGTTTTGAGATGTTTTTGTCAAGGAGATCCAGATTGAAACCCCATGTGGACACGTATACCTTTGACACACCGAAATACAATCCACTGGCTACCAGAAATACAGCCATCGAGATGACCAGGATGAACTTTCTCATAATCTCTACCTCCTTGGTTTGGTTTGGAAGGAAATGATTTTTCAGTGATATCTAAAAAAGGATCTTTGAGATCCTAAGTTTACTGAAGTTTATCTGGAGCACCAGGCTGTTTTTTGACAGGATGTCATAAATATTATACCTAAATTGTTTTTTAGGTTGAACTTAAAAATCTGTTGATAAGGGATCGATTTTTTTCTTAATAATCATTCCAGATCTTTAAGACATGCGGAGATTGATTCATTGGATTTTTGAAGTTTCCTCTCATCTGGGAGAGCTCTTCATCCCATATCATACGCTTTTTTACCATCTTCCATTCCTTTGGAGCCAATGACACAGCCTGGTTCGATATATATACCTCTTTAAGCATATTGGGATGTGTGGTAAAATCTATCAAACACATGCTGGGGGGTGTTCATCGTGAAGAAATTTTTAGTGATATTGCTTGTTGTTATAATCTCTGGAATGATACTTGCTGGTGTAGTCGATGAGATCAAGAAAAGAGGTTATCTCATAGTTGGAACAGAGGCCACTTTTCCTCCTTTCGAATTCGTAGATGAAAAAACCAAAGAGATAGTGGGATTCGACATTGATATAGCAAGGGAGATAGCAAAAGCCCTTGGTGTGAAACTGAAAGTCGAAGATATCGCCTTCGACGGTCTCATACCAAGTCTCTTGACCAAAAAGATCGACCTCATAGCGGCTGCCATGACCATAACGCCTGAGAGAGCAAAGGTTGTTTCCTTCTCAGACCCATATTTCACAGCGGGTCAAGTTATAGTGGTGAGAAAAGACAGTTTCATGCCAAAAACGTTTGAAGAATTGGTTGGTAAGAAAGTAGCCGTTCAACTCGGTACCACAGGGGATCTAGAAGTTTCTAAAGTAGAAGGAATCGAAGTCGTCAGATTTACAAGATATACGGAAGCTTTTCTCGAACTTCAAAATGGCAGGGTAGATGCTGTGGTCCTCGACTTTGCTCCAGCTCAGGCTTACGTTAAGATGAACCCAGGGCTTGTCATATCAAGTGGCATACTTTCGCAGGAGGAGTATGGAATCGCTGTTCGAAAGGAGGACAAAGATCTTTTGGAGGTGGTCAACACCGTTCTGAGGAATCTTAAAAAGAGCCCCTACGATATATTGGTCGAGAAGTGGTTCAGCAAATGAGGTGAAAAAGGATGCCTTATTGGCTTGAAGTTCTGACAAACAGTTTCACATATCTTTTGGAGGGTGCGTTGAGCACCCTCCGTTTAACTTCCCTGGCCGTTCTCATAGGACTCATAATAGGGACATTCGTTGGCATGGGGAGGCTTTCAAGGTATAGATTCTTGAATTATCCCGCTACCGTTTATGTTGAATTTATAAGAGGAACCCCACTGTTAGTACAGCTTTTCATAATATACTTTGGGCTTCCTCAACTTGGAATAAATCTTCCAAAGTATCCTGCTGCCATCGTTGCTCTCGGTATAAACAGTGGTGCTTACGTTGCTGAGATCGTTAGGGCAGGTATACAGTCTGTTCCAAAGGGGCAATACGAGGCTGCAAGATCTTTAGGAATGACCCATGGCCAGGCTATGCGATACATAATCCTTCCTCAAGCTTTCAGAAACATCCTACCTGCTCTTGGTAACGAATTCATAGCCATGACTAAAGATAGCTCTCTGGCATCCGTCATAGGTGTTACAGAACTTATGAGAACAGGACAAATTGTAATAAGCAGAACCTTTCAGTCCTTCTCGATCTATGGAGGAGTGGCCATTATATACTTTGTCATGACTTTCACCATGTCCAGAATCGTCAGGTGGATAGAGAAAAAGGTGGCGATAAAATGAAAGAAGAAATATTGAGAATAGAGAACCTTCATAAATCCTTCGGCAAGTTGAAAGTCCTCAAGGGTTTAAATCTGGTCGTTCACGAGGGAGAAGTTGTTGTCATCATAGGCCCAAGTGGCGGGGGGAAGAGCACCCTTCTCAGATGTATAAATCATCTTGAAAGTTATCAAAAGGGGAAAATATATTTCAGAGGAGAATTAGTTACTGAAAAAACAAATTTGAACGAAATGAGAGCAAAGATTGGGATGGTTTTTCAGCAATTCAATCTTTTTCCCCATCTTAGAGTGATTGATAACTTAACTCTAGCACCGGTTAAAGTCAAAGGTCTGTCCAGAGAGGAGGCAGAAAAAAAGGCAAAAAAACTTTTAGAACGTGTTGGACTCTCCGATAAGATTTTCGAGTATCCTCACAAGCTCTCTGGAGGACAGCAGCAGAGAGTAGCCATAGCAAGGGCCCT
>MZGO01000049.1 GCA_002084985.1 Thermotoga sp. 4484_232
AATGAGAAATCTCCGTAACCCGGCGATATCCTGGCCCCTCCAACCAAGGGTTCTTTATCTTTCCTCAACACTTTTTCGATTTCCCTCGCGATATACTCCACGAATTCCGATGCGATTCCATCTAAGAAGTAAGAAAGCAGCTCATCTCCATCTTCATGAGCCTCTTCAATCTTTCTATCCACGTTTTCACCCAATGTGACAACCATCAGGGTTACGATCTCACAGTTCTTGAGATGTTTCCTTACGAGATCACTTTTTAACTCGATTTCCCTTACCTTCAAGTACTCGTTCCAGACGCATTCCTCATCTTCTAATAGGGCAAAAGGGGTTGAAACCTTGGTTATCTCTCTCCAAGCTTTTTCAAAAATGTTCCGAAATTCCTCTGGTATTCTTCCAACACCTTTGAATCTCTGACGATACCGACCACGTAAAAACCATCCACCTTACTTTTCAATGTATCAACTATTTCCAAGACCTTGGAAAGCGTGTAATCTCGGATATACTCATCACTCTTATTTTCCAAATCTTCCAGATACTTCCTCGGTATATTCACTCCTGGAACTTGCGAAAAGATCTTGAATTGTTTTTCACTCTTGAAGAAAACAACGGACAAAACGAGTTTGACTTCATTCAACTCATAGATCACGTTTTCCACTTCTTTCACATCGAATACAGGTTGTGAGATCAAGAAATCCGCCCCCGCTCTTATCTTTTCCTTAGCTTTTACAAGATCGGTGTTGTCTCTGTGATTGAAAACGGCTCCCACATAGAAGTCAGTTGAGGGTTTTATCGTCCTTCCTCCAAGATCTTTCCCATCGTTCAAGCTCTTCGCAAGTTTTATGAGATCTGTGATACTGATATCATCTACTCTTGTGGTATTTGGATAGTCTCCATGCTTTGGATCATCCCCCGATAATATGAGAAGATTTTTCACACCGAGCGCATAGGATCCTAGAAGATCGGATTGAATTCTGATCATGTTTCTGGTCGTTCTGGTAAAATGCATTAAAACATCCATATTACGTTCCAGAAGAAAGTGGGCACCCGCCCAGGGAGCCATTCTAACTTTTCCAAGAGGCATATCAGTGACTGAAAATGCGTCTATACCTGTTTCCCACATTTTTTCTGTGAATTCTAAAAACTTTCTTAAATTAGAACCTCTAGGTGTCAATACTTCCAAAATCACACCTTTACTTTTTTCTAACGCTTCTCTCAGCAGGAAAATCCCTCCTTATCTATATGGTATCATTAATCTTAGACAATATGATCATTCGATTGCGAAGGGAGATGATGTTTATGAAAAGGATTCTGGTTATACTCTTGTCCATAATCTCCATTCTGGTCATAGGAAGTGTCATGAACTTTATCCCAAAAGATTACGTTTCTGTTGTTGTGTACAAGAACGTTGCTCAGAATTATAGCAATCTCAAAAACACAACGACGTTTTCGTTCCTTTTGGACACCATGGGATTTGAAGGTTTGATAAAAAGTATGTTGCAGACGCAGCTTCTCAGTTACGGTCTGGAATTGGATGAATTTTTGGACGTTTTTTCCAACGAGATCATGACGGTGACCTTCGAGAACAAAGATGTCTGTGTCGTAGCTGGACCTTCCGAAAGTGCTGGCAAGGTGGTCGATGCTTTAAGAGATATCATATCCCAGACGACAGGTGAGGGGACCAGCGTGGTGGTCGAAGCGTATGAAGGATACGTTTTCATAGCGGGAAAGAAGGAGTCTATAGAAAAATGTAAAGAAGGTGGGGGAAGCATACCTAAGACCTTCCCAGAAAGCGCCTGGGTTATCTCCTACTCTCCATCGGCAAAACTGGAAGACATGGAATTTTCCGCCGAGGGTTATTCGCTTTTTGAGGATGGCAAAGCTATCTCCAAAGGAACCATAGTCCCGTTGAATCAAAGTGCGAGAGAGTTTCTAAGCAATCTGGAACCAGTTGGTGGGGATCTTAAAGATATGGTAGCAGGAGAACTCACACTTTACCTCAACATGAAAGATCCAGTGGCATTCTTAGAAACGCTGACAAAGAGTTTGGAGGGAGACCCAACCCAAGTTAAAGGTCAGTTTGAAAGCGGATGTCACGTCTCAAGATCTTGAAGAGCTTTTCAAATCCGGGGAGGTTTCTTATGAAAAGAGGGGGGATTACTATCTTGTTGAAAATCGGCTCTATGTGAGAGCAAAGGGTGGTTACGTGAACGCTTATTATCCTGATCCGAATGTCTCCTTCAGTCCTGACGCCCTGGAAAAGGTTAAAGAGCGTATGGAAGGGGACGAATCACTGCTACTCTATGTGGATTTGTCAGAACTTATAGAAAGTCTCTCTGGAACGCAGAAGGAAGCTTATATTCTTTTGAAATTAAAAGTTGTGGATGGGAAAGTCAACACTTCATTCATTTTGAAATGATGTTAGGAAGGAGTAAAGATTTCTATCATGGGAATATAATAATCTAAAGCATACAGATTGGAAGAGGAGGGAGAACTCATGACAAAGAAATATGTTTACTTCTTTGCCAACGGTAAAGCGGATGGAAACGCCAGGATGAAGGATATACTGGGTGGAAAAGGAGCAAACCTTGCAGAGATGACCAACCTAGGTATACCCGTTCCACCGGGTTTCACGATATCAGCCGAGGTTTGTAAGTACTACTACGATCATGGGAGAACCTATCCGGAAGGATTGAAAGAAGAGGTGGAGGAAGCTCTTCACAGATTGGAAGAGATTACAGGTAAGAAACTTGGAGACCCTGAAAACCCACTCCTTGTCTCGGTAAGATCCGGTGCAGCCGTTTCCATGCCTGGTATGATGGATACCGTCTTGAACCTTGGTTTGAATGACGAATCTGTGAAAGGACTGGCAGAGCTTACAAACAACGAGCGATTCGCTTACGATGCTTACAGAAGGTTCCTTCAGATGTTTGGCGACATCGTTTTGAAAATACCTCACGAGAAATTCGAGAACGAGATAGAGAAACTCAAGGAAGAAAAGGGTGTTGAGCTTGACATAGAACTGGATGCTGATGATATGAAAAAGCTCGTCGAAAGGTTCAAAGAGATATACAAGGAGGAAGGAAAAGAATTTCCTCAGGATCCATGGAAACAACTCTGGCTGGCAATTGACGCAGTTTTCGGAAGCTGGATGAACGAAAGAGCCATAAAATACAGACAAATCCATGGAATTAAAGAAGGAGAACTCCTTGGAACAGCCGTCAATATAGTTGCCATGGTTTTTGGGAACATGGGAGAGGACAGTGGAACGGGTGTTGCTTTCACAAGGGATCCCAACACCGGTGAAAAGAAACCTTATGGAGAGTTCCTTCCAAACGCTCAGGGTGAAGATGTTGTCGCTGGTATAAGAACGCCTCTTCCATTGGAAGAACTTAAAAGCAGGATGCCTGAAGTTTACAACCAGCTCATGGAGATCATGGAAAAGCTCGAAAAGCATTACAAGGACATGCAGGATATAGAATTCACAGTTGAAAAGGGCAAACTGTATCTCCTTCAGACCAGAAGCGGAAAGAGAACGTCGCAAGCTGCCATAAAAATCGCTGTAGATATGGTTCACGAAGGTCTTATCACCAAGGAAGAAGCTGTTATGAAGGTGAGTCCAGAGGATATAGAAAGGGTACTTCATCCCATGTTCGATCCATCTGAAAGGGCTCAGGCAAAGGTCATAGCGAAAGGACTCCCAGCATCCCCAGGAGCGGCAACCGGTATCGTTGTCTTCAATTCCAAGAAGGCAGAAGAGATTGGAAAGAGAGGAGAACATGTCATTTTGGTAAGGCCTGAAACGAGCCCAGAAGATGTTGGTGGAATGGCAGCTGCTCAGGGCATATTAACCTCAAGAGGCGGTATGACATCACACGCTGCGGTTGTTGCAAGGGGTATGGGAAAACCAGCAGTCGTTGGGGCAGAGGATATTGATGTTGATGTTGATAAAGGTGTGTTCAGCGTCAATGACATTGTTGTGAAAGAAGGAGATTGGATATCCATAGATGGTACAACGGGTGAGGTTCTTCTTGGAAAGATAGCAACGGTGAAACCCATGGGACTTGAGGGGCCTGTTGCCGAACTACTGAGTTGGGCGGATGAAATAAGAAGACTTGGTGTTAGAACCAACGCTGATATTCCAAGAGATGCTGAAGTTGCCAGGAAATTTGGAGCGGAGGGTATAGGCCTCTGCAGGACAGAGCACATGTTCTTCGAGAAGGATAGAATACCTAAAGTGAGAAGGATGATAGTTGCGAAGAATAAAGAGGAAAGAGAAAAAGCACTCGAAGAATTACTACCACTCCAGAAGGAAGACTTCAAAGGGCTCTTCAGAGTCATGAAAGGATATCCAGTAACCATAAGGCTTATAGATCCACCGCTTCATGAGTTCTTACCGACAGAGGATGAACAGATAAAGGAAGTCGCAGATCAAATAGGAGTGTCTTTCGAAGAACTCAGAAATGTTGTTGAATCCTTGAAGGAGTTTAACCCGATGCTTGGGCACAGAGGTTGCAGGTTGGTAATAACCTATCCAGAAATCGCTGTGATGCAAACAAAAGCCATAATAGGTGCAGCCATTGAGTTGAAAAAAGAGGAAGGAATCGAAGTTATACCTGAGATAATGATTCCGCTTGTTGGACATGTAAACGAGATAAAGTACTTGAAAGACGTAATAAAGGAAGTTGCAGATGAAATGATAAAAGAAGCAGGGGTTGAGCTCGAATACAGAGTTGGAACGATGATAGAACTCCCAAGAGCATGCGTTACGGCAGATGAGATAGCGAAGGAAGCGGAGTTCTTCAGCTTTGGAACGAACGATCTGACACAGATGACGTTCGGATTCAGCAGAGACGATGTGGGGAAATTCCTGCCTGAATATTTAGAAAAGAACATCTTGGAATTCGATCCATTCAAATCCTTAGATTATAAAGGTGTCGGAGAACTCGTTAAGATCGGTACTCAGAAAGGAAAAGCTGCAAGGCCCGATCTGAAGGTTGGTGTTTGTGGTGAACACGGAGGGGATCCCAGATCCATAGAATTCTTCCATAAGGCAGGTCTTGATTACGTTTCCTGTTCACCTTACAGAGTACCTGTTGCAAGGCTCGCTGCTGCTCAGGCTACAATAAGGGAAAAATCGTGAGAGCCGGGATCCCCCGGCTTTCCTTATTAAAGTTAAAAAAATAACCTAGGAGGTGAAAGGAAGATGCCTTACACTCCGACGAAGGAGATCTTGGATAAAGCTAACAGAGAAGGATACGCTGTTGGTGCTTTCAACATAAACAATTTGGAGTTTCTCCAGGCTGTAATCGAAGCGGCAGAGGAAGAAAGATCTCCTGTAATAATCGCCACATCTGAGGGAGCAATCAGGTACATGGGAGCAGGAGATCCTCACAGAGGAACCAGGATTATAGTCAGTATGGTGAAAGCGTTTGCTGAGACGGTATCCGTTCCGGTGGCTCTTCATCTGGATCACGGAAAAAATTTTGAATACATAATGTCAGCTTTGAGAGCAGGTTACACCTCCGTCATGATAGATGCTTCTCATTTACCTTTTGAAGAAAACTTGAGAGAAACCAGGAAGATCGTTGAGATAGCCCATGCGCTGGGAGTTTCTGTTGAAGGAGAATTGGGGAAACTGAAAGGAATAGAGGACAACGTTGTTGAGAGGGAATCCGTTCTCGTGGATCCCGAGGAAGCGAAGGTATTCGTTGAAAGGACAGAGCTCGATTTCCTCGCTCCCGCTATAGGAACCAGTCATGGCGCTTTCAAGTTCAAAGGAGAACCTGTTCTCGATTTTGAAAGATTGAGAAAGGTTAAGGAGAATACAGGAGGAATCCCCTTGGTTCTTCATGGAGCGTCCATGGTTCCACAAGATCTTGTTGCCCTCGCCAACGAATATGGAGCGGAGATAAAGGGAGCCAAAGGTATACCTGAAGAGATGCTCAGAGAAGCTATCAAACTCGGTATCAACAAGATAAACATAGATACTGATTTGAGAATAACCTTCAACGCTGGCATAAGGAAAACCCTCTCTGAGAAGAAAACTGAGATAGATCCAAGAAAAATCTTTAAACCTGTCTTCGAAATGGTCAAAGATACTGTTAAAAAGAGAATGAAAATATTCGGTTCGAGCGGAAAAGCCTGACCAAAAGTCTTTAAGGAGGTATAAGTCATGAAAATTCTTGTTATAAATTCGGGGAGTTCCTCCGTAAAGTATCAATTCATAGACATGAATGGGGAAAAGGTTTTATGCAAAGGTATAGCAGAGAGGATAGGTATATCAGGAAGCAGGTTGATCCACAAAGTGAGAGGCGAAAAACATGTCATAGAGAAAGACTTACCGGACTATGAAGTCGCGTTGAAGCTAATTCTGGATACTCTAATGGATGAGAAACTGGGAGTAATAAAAGATCTTTCCGAAATAGGAGCTGTGGGACACAGGGTAGTTCATGGAGGAGAGATTTTCGCCAGTTCCGTTCTGATAGATGATGAAGTGATAAAAGTTTTAGAAGAATATTCCTACCTCGCACCATTGCACAACCCACCGAATCTCATGGGAATAAAAGCATCTATGAAGCTCCTTCCAAAAGTTCCAAACGTTGCCGTTTTCGATACGGCCTTTCATCAGTCGATGCCAAGGAAAGCTTTCCTCTACGCCATACCGTATGAATATTATGAAAAATACAGGATAAGAAGATATGGCTTCCATGGAACTAGCCACAGATACGTATCCAAAAGAGCCGCTGAAATACTTGGGAAATCTTACAAAGAGCTGAAGATCATAACCTGCCATCTTGGAAATGGTGCTTCCATAGCGGCGGTTAAAAACGGAAAATCCGTTGACACATCTATGGGTTTCACACCCCTTGAAGGTCTCGTTATGGGTACAAGGTCAGGTGATATCGATCCATCGATAGTTGTGTTCCTTCAGGAGAAAGAGGGTCTTTCCCCTCAAGATGTGTACGACATTTTAAACAAGAAGAGTGGAGTTCTAGGACTTTCAAAAGGATTCAGCCCCGATATGAGGGACATAGAGGAAGCCGCCATGAATGGAGATGAAACCGCAAGGACAGCACTTGATGTGTACGAATACAGAATAGCGAAGTACATAGGAGCCTATGCTGCTGTCATGAACGGTGTTGATGCGATTGTTTTCACTGCAGGTGTTGGTGAAAATTCTCCCATAATAAGAGAGGAGATCTGTGAAAATTATCTTGGATACCTTGGTGTGAAAATAGACAAAGAAAAGAACGATGTGATGGGAGAAGAGAGAATAATTTCCACACCGGATTCGAAAGTTGCCGTTTTGGTTATACCAACCAACGAGGAGTTGGTCATAGCAAGAGATACGAAGGAAATAGTGGAAAAGGGTATAAAAGAATTGAAGATAGTGTAGCGGGCGAAAAGCCCGCTTTTTTCTTTCCCGCCTGTTTGAACTTTTTCCTCTCATCCCCGTCCAAACGATGGTATTGTAAAACACCCATTACTAAAACCCATTCCTTTTTGGGAAGATGGTTGAGATGATCAAATACAAGGCCAAAGAATACGGAATCAAAGTTGAAGTGGTTGATTAGGAACATATTGTTTAATGGTGGGTTTGGCCACCCAAGGCGAATATATAATACCGATGAGATTCTACAACGAGCGTCTTAAAACCTCTTCGAGAACCGGGTCGACGATTTTATACTTCCCCTCTCTTTTCTCTATGAACGTCATTTTCGTGAGAGATTGAAGAAGCTCGTAAAGTCTAGAATCGCTTATTCTATCACCTGAAGAAAAGAAATAATTTTTCAGGCCAGTCCATGTGTTTATCCCAAGCGATACGAGTTTTAAAATCTTTAAATACCTTCTACTCCTTCTTTCCAGCTCATCGATTTCTCTTTTCATCAAAGCCTCCATGGTTCTGTAGACTTCTTCGAGAGCAAGGAAAGTATCCCTCACATCGATGTACTTCATACCAAAGAGAACCAAATAACCCGGTACACCGTCGATCTTATCAATCACTTTTTCCACATCGAAATCTGGTTTTACGCCTTGCTCTTGAAAACCTCGTTTCAGAAACCCTTCCATACATTGGAGAACTGTAATCACCCAATTTAAGGAAATCGTGAAGAACCCCCACCTCCGATCCAGTTATTATCACACGGATACTGGGGAGATTATCGTAAACATAAGCAAGAAACGCTAAAATATCGTTTCCGCCTCTGGATCCGAAAAAGCGAAGGTACTGTGCTTCGTCAAAATGAACAACGAAGAATGTATTACCCTTCTCAGCGATAGCAGAGATTTTTTCGAAGATGGAAGCCAGATCCATTTTCCCAGAATCCATTTCCACGGTTATGCTTGAAATATTTATCTTGAATTTCTTCAAAAGTGCTTTGATCTTTTCCTTCCATGGTACTCTCATCAACTCTCTTTCAATGTGCGAAATCAGATCAGAAGATGTTATATTGCCACCAGATTCCATATACAGTCTCCTACAATCTATGGATATGCTAGGGTAATCGCTTTCATTTAAGAACACCTTGACAAGGGAGGATTTCCCTACCCTTCTTAAACCCGTTATAACAACATTACTTCCGAGGGCGGAAGCTATGTGGTGATAAATGTAAAATAAATCATACCAATGAGGGTTTTGTCTGATAGGAATAATGGTATAGAGAATCTGCTGAGAATTAATTTGATTTCTCTTCTATAGATAAAAGTAGACACTCCTAATCCTTCGACAGGCTTCGATAATGTCATACAGGAACTCCCTATCTCCCCTTTTAGACATAGATGATACTCCTTTCGATGTCTTCCTTTATGTATGGAATCCGAATGGTTTTCAACCCATCCTTGGTGACGATATCCACTTTTCTACCAGTGAGACCCTCGAGAAACTCTATGAGCTCGAAAAACTTATCAAATGTGAGTCTTTCAAGATCGAACTCCACGTAGAAATCTATATGAAGCTGTATCCAAGATACTCAAAATACTTTTGAACAGTATCAACGCTTTCGATGGTGCCGGAGAAAAGATCGGCCAGTGAATTCCATGAAA
>MZGO01000050.1 GCA_002084985.1 Thermotoga sp. 4484_232
TTACTCATCAGAAGAAACATAATAATGAAACTGCTGTCTCTAGATATAATGGGAACAGGTGTCGTCAGCTATTTCGTCTATATCTCATCGGAGACCGGTACCGTCCCCCCTATCACCCTCAATTGGAACTTGGGAAATGCAGATCCAGTTCCTCAAGCTGTGATAATCACATCGATTGTGATAAACTTTGCAACCCTTGCTCTTGCGATCCTGATAACCATGATTCTAGCAACCAAGGCTCTGTCTTTAGATTCAACCAAGCTCGATAAGAGGGTGATAGATTGAGTTTTGTGATCTACAACCTCATCATGATACTCTTCTCATTCATCTACATCTTCTTGAAAAGATACTCTAGATCGATCTTCCTTTTCCAAAATGTTCTGAATTTCTTCATAGCGCTTTTAATCTTCATAAGAAAATTCTCTTTCAATATCGTCCTTATGGATCTCTTCGGTGTACATTTAATCTTGGATGAAATATCCATGTACTTCATACTCTTGAACGCCATCGTTTTTCTGGGGATATCTTTAAAGGGTGTGGAGGATGAGACCCTTATCTTCCTCTTGTCCACCACATCGTTTTCTCTAAATTTACTCTTCCTATCCTACGACCTTTTCAATCTCTATGTCATGATAGAACTCGTGTCTCTCTTGACATTCCTTCTGATTGTACATGGAAGAAAAATCTCTCAATACTGGGCAGCTTTGAAATACATCATTCTGGGATCTCTTGGAATGAATCTATACCTTGTAGGTGTTGCCATAGTGTATCGCTCTAACTATTCTTTTTCCATACAGGATGTAAAGAACATACCAACGATAGCCCTCTCTCTCATGTTAACCGGTGTTATGATAAGAAGCGGCGTTTTTCTGTTCAGCATGTGGCTACCTCAGGCCCACGCTGAAGCAGAAACAGTTGTTTCAGCTGTCTTATCAGGCGTTGTTGTGAAAACCGGTGTCTACACTCTTTTAAGGCTTGCAACATTTTCCAAAAGTGAGCACATTGTATCTTACTTTGGGGCAGTCTCAGCGGTTCTTGGAGTGATATTCGCTTTTCTTTCCGATGATTACAAAAAGATCCTTTCATACCACACACTCTCTCAAGTGGGAATCATATTATCTTCCTTTAAAACTGCTCCACTCTATTCTCTCGCACATGGAGTGTTCAAATCGTGGCTCTTTCTTCTAAAGGATGACCTTCCAACCAGGAAGGTGAGTGAGATCAAAAGACTCAACTTCGATACCTGGATTTTTCTCATCTTGGCGAGTCTTTCCATATCGGGACTCCCGGGGACCTCCGGTTACATAAAAAGCCTGGTTCTGAAAAACGTTCCCTTCATCAGTAAAATATTATTGGAAGTAGCGTTTGTGGGTACTTGCGCTTCTTTTGCTAAATTCTTTTTCATAAAGGTTGGGAAATCCAAGAATCGAATGACATTCCACCACATATTTCTTCTAACAGTTTCCACCATATTAGGAATTCTGTTTTTCGATATTAAATATGTCTTCTCATCCATTCTTATATTCTCGGCAGGTATATTTATACACCTGGCCATGTATGGTAGATTCAATGTACGAAAGATCGCGCTGGAGGAACTTGAGGTATCTCTATCCATGATCATAATCCTAACGGTGGTGATATCTTGGCTGATGTTCTTACAGCAATAACACTTGGGACACTTTTTCTCATAACGATCTCTGCTGATTTTAAAAACGATCATCTACTATCCCAAAGCTCTTTTTGAATCTGTCTCCCTCATTTTAAAGACACGTAGAAAAAGAATCATAGAGAGTGTGAGTGTATACGATGAATGGGAGGAACTGACAGAAACTTTGATAATAACCATGACGCCCAAAAGCCTCGTCATAGACTCGGAAGAGGGTTATATGACAGTTCACAAGGTGGTGTGATGATTGGAGATATTCATGATAGTAGTTGTGGTTGGGGTGATCTATCTCATATTTGAAAAAAAGGTTTGGGGAAAGCTTCTTGCACTTTCATCTCTATCACTCAAAGTATCTCTTCTAATAGCCCTCGTATCTTTCTCGAAGTCTTTGGATTATCTGAACGATGTTGCCCTAATGTACTTTCTTGTGAGTGGTTCTGGCATCGTCCTTCTTGCGTATTTTCTGAGTGGAAGGAGAGAGGAATGATGCTCTTCTGGATAGGTTTTTCTCTCATGATAATCGGTACCATTCTTTCTTTCAAAGAAAGGGATTTTTTCTTAAAATTGCACTTCATAGGAATCTCAGATACTGTTGGAGCGGTTCTCATCATCCTTCACCTGATATTCAAGGGATGGGATGTTTTCAAATTAATCCTGATGATGATTCTGGTGTTAATCTGGAGTCCTTTCCTCTCTCATGTTCTAGCGAGAACATATGTGAGGACGGGGAAAAAGTGAGAGAGGCTATCATTCTATTGATGCTAGCTATCTCTTTCTACACTGTGTTTCAAAAAAGATTCATACAGGGAGTACTCGGAAGGACAGCCCTGAGCATATTGGCAGTCGCTTTGTATGTGTTCTTAGGTGCACCAGACGTTGCAATAGCCGAAGCACTTCTTGGAGCGCTCCTCACAACTTTCGTCTATATCCTCGTCATCAAAAATCCGGGTGTTTTAACCGTAGGCATGACACCGGTTAGGATTCTTTTTGAAAAAAGAGAAGATGCTTATATAGGGCTTGAGTACGAGGTTATACACAGATTCTGTAGGGAATACGGGTACACTCTAAAGATAATGGAATTTGAGAGACCAGAAGAAGTGATGGAAGCAGTCAGGGAAGGAATAGTGGATATAGGATGTGGTGGTTTGGTATCTGAGGAAGGAATAAAGTATTTAGAGACACGTTTATTGGACATTGGAGGAAATGTGATGGATATTCTCAGATACCAAGATAAAGCTTTTAAAGGTGAGATTAAAGAAAGTCCCGAAGGTGTAAGAAAGGGATATTACGTTTTCTTGGTGTCGGATAAAGCTGGGGAAATGGGAGACAGGTTCATTGAATTCATAGAAAGAGAAGATCTAAAAACCCTAATTAAAAAATATCTAGGAGGGGAATTATCCTGAAGGTATTAGGAGTTGTATTCCTCATAGTACTTTTCATAACTGTGATCATGCACTTTCCAAGTTTCTCAAAGGTTGATTACGAGAAAATTGATAAATTGAAGACTTCTATACCCAATCTCGTCACATTGATTTACCTGAGAAATAGGTTCTACGACACCATATTCGAGGTCATGGTGTTTTCATTGGCGATCTTGGGTATAGGACTCCATTCATCCAGCCTGATGCCACCTGTCAATCGAAGGGTGATAAAGGATGTTTCAACGAGACTCTTCACGAGATACATATCCTTCTTCGTGTTCTTGGGATCAGCGTACCTTGCACTATGGGGACACGAAAGTCCCGGCGGGGGGTTCTCGGCTGGTGTTGCCGGAGGAACGGGATTGCTACTTCTTGGTATGACAGAAGAATTCGATGTTTTCGAGAAAAAACTTGAAAAGTTTCGTGTTCATGTCATGGAGAGGATTTTCCTCTTCTTTGTTATACTTTCCTTCATAATAACATCTTTGCAGGGAATAGATCTAGTAGTTCCAACTAATTTCATGATATATTTGAAAGTGAGTTTCGGAACATGGATTTTGATATATTCACTCATAAAACATAGGGGGATATTCTAATATGGAAGAGTACAGACTTCTCATCAAAAGAATAATAATGTTTATAGGACTCATTGCCATCGTGTTTGCTTTTGGGACCATCGGTTACATGATAATTGAAAAATGGCCTTTCATCGAATCACTTTTCATGACGGCTATAACCATCTCGACTGTTGGATATAGCTTACCAGAGCAGATAAGCAATGCTGGTAAGATATTCTCGATGATACTCATATTGAGTGGCGTTAGTATCGTCCTGTATGGCATATCCAGTGTTACTTCGATATTCCTGGAAGGGGACTTACAAAAGTACCTCACTTTGAGGAGGAGGATGAAGATGATAGAGAAGCTGAGGGATCATCATATAATCGTCGGTGTTGGAAGAACGGGAAGACATATCGTTTCAGAATTTCTGAGGTCCGGGGAACCATTTGTCGTCATCGATGTGGACGAAGAGAAAATAAAACATCTGGAAACTCTCTTTGATAAAGAATTTCCCTATATTATTGGAGATGCATCTGACGAGGATACACTCGTTAAAGCGGGAGTGAAGCGTGCAAAATCCTTGGTAACAACGCTACCCGACGATACAAAAAACGTTTTCGTTGTTTTGAGTGCAAGAACCATGAACCCAAGGCTGAACATAATCTCAAGAGCATCCGATGCTTCCGCTATGAGGAAGCTCCTCTATGCGGGTGTTACAAGCGTGGTTACCATATCGGAGATAGCAGGAGTCAGAATGGCCATGATGGCACTCAATCCCGATCTTATATCGTTCCTGGATGTTGTCACGTTCTCAGGTGAAAGAAATTTGAGGATGGAACTCATAAAGGTACCGGAGAATAGCCCTGTTGTTGGAAAGACCCTGGCGGAGCTTCAGATACCACAGCGAACGGGATTGATCATAATCTCAATGAAAAAGGGTGGAAGCTACATATTCAACCCAAAGGGAGATACTAGAATCGAAGCGGGGAATGCTCTGGTCGTTCTCGGTGATCTCGAGGGTGTGAATAAGATGAAAGAGATCGTGAAAAAGGGTTGATTGGAAATTCAAAAGAGTGTTTGCCTACGTTCAAACGCCACAGATGTTCGACTAGGCTGAAAGATACTGGCTCTTTTCCCTCATACAGAACGTTGTTTCCTTCTCCATCCGATTTTCTAACCACTTTCCAAGTATCTCCCACGTTTTTAACAACGTATGTTACCCGTTTTCCAGATTTACTCAAGAAATGGAGCGAATCATCCGTTATTTCTAGGAATTTAGAGCACTCTTTCATATATTCCGTTCCAACATAGTCTATGAGAAACATCTTATCCATGATTTTCTGGGTCTTGTTTATCACCAGGAACGATCCCCTCAGCACCGTTCTTATGAGCAGGAGAGACACGAACGTGAAGATAAGGGATAGGAACAGCACGATGAGAATTTCAACATAGGTGAAACCGAAATGCACCACGCTCCCACCCTCGACCTCTCCGAACCGGCTCGTACACGACCCAGAAGCTCCAGCTGGGCTACCCCACGGCACACAGGGAGTCCCGCTTATGGCTGCTCCCTTCCGGGCCTGACCAGGTTCACGGGTCCCTGTTGCGTGGGACCCAACCTTCATCACCCCCAGGTCGTGCCGTTTTCCGACCCGGAGGGCCTCAGGTGGGCTGTCGGCCCCGCATGTGGCGGATTTCGGGTTCAGGGGACCGCCAACCCCCCGCCTAGCGTGGTGCAAATATATTTTACTCCAGCACAGAAGTTTTTCAAGGATCAAAAAAGATTGTAATGTTTTCTCACAGGTTCTATGACCTTCCATCTGCATTTCAACCCTTTGGGAAAAGTCACGAGATCTCCTTTCCTCACGATCACTTTCTTTCCATCTTCGGTCGTAACTTCTACTTTCCCCTCAAGGAAGAAACAAGTTTCGTTCGTATCATAGTACCAGTCGAATTCACTCACTTCCTTCTCCCAAATGGGCCAGTTCTTCACTCCCAATTCTTCTAACTTCTTTTCATCTGGCCTTTCAACCTTTATTTCCATTCTCCCACCTCCTGTATCCCACAACCTGAAAAGTTCTCAATCTATTGTTTTTAGATTCTCTCCATCTCACAACAACCTTCTGAGAAAATTCTGGTTGCAACCTCCCTTTCAATATCCACTCTCTAGATGATTCATTCCTGTATATTGAAGGATTCGCTACTATGTCCAGCTCTATGGGAGTATCCACAAAAAACACTTCGTCTATCACTTCCACCTTCTTCAGAGCTTCTTTCACTTTGTTTTTCAAAAAATCAGGGGGATCAGGTTTCAAATTAACAAGCGCTATATTTTTCGAAAGGGGTCCTATTATCTTGACGTTGGCTAAATCTGCTTTGAATCCCTCCTCGTCCAGAATGGATAGAAGCAGCTCGTTTGCCACAGAGACCGCTCGTCCGTGATATTCTTGTTTCACCAGCATTTTCAGAAGATGCTTCAGCTTACAACCTTCTCTATTTCTGGCTTCTCCGATTTTCCTTATCTGAACACCAAAGTGATCCAACATTTCTCTTATATCCTTTTTATCGAATTCAAGAAGTGGAGTATAAACCCCTTGATGGAACTTTAAATAGGTTTTTCCCCAGCTGTCAGATCTGTTCGCTCCACTTACAACGATTCTTCCCTTGGCGTACTCCTTTATAAGGCCCAGTTTTACGAGTTTGGTACAAGCGTTACATGACGGTCCATGCTTCCATATGGATCTCTGTCTTTCACTACCATCTATGTAGGTGTGTTTAAAGCCGTAATTCCTTGAAAATTCTCTGATGATATCTTCTGTCCTGGTGTATGTGAATTCTCCAAAATGGACCGTTACGAGCTCTACCCTATCCTTTCCCAAAGCTTCTTTCATGAGGAGAGCAGCAAGTGAACTATCCTCGCCTCCCGAAAATGCAACGATGACTTTCTCATCCTTCACCGTCTCTCTTATCTCATCTATCAATTTCTCTATATTTTCTTTAGCTCGAATTTCACATTCCTCCCATCGATCGTCAGGATCCCGAATGTTCCTCTTTTAGTTGCAGCGCCTGGATTTAGGAATCGAACCCCGTTTTCTATGTTGTCTTCAAATTCATGAGTATGACCGAAAAGTATGACATCGGGTTTCTCTTTGAAATGAGATAGTATCCTTTTTTTAATACCCCATGGTGCTCCCCATCCATGACACAATCCTAGAGTTACCCCTTCAATCTGAAGAAGGGTGGAAAAGGGAAGATAATCTTTGACATCCGGGAAATCCATGTTACCGTGAACTCCGTAGAAATTTTTTGTGCTCTTTTTGAGAAGCATAACTGTGTCTATATCGACGAAATCACCGAGGGCTATGATACCATCACAGTTCTCGAGCTCTTCAAAAACGATAGCAGGTATCTCATTCTGCCTTGTTGGTATATGGGTATCCGATATCACGAGATATCTCTTCATGGAATCACCCCTGAACGATCACGTTATCTATCAATCTGGCTTTTCCAACCCAGCATGCGATAGCTACGATCACTTTCCCTTCAATGTGTTTTACAGGTTCCAGAGTTTCCTCATCAACTATCTCAACGTAATCTATTTTTACCTTATCGTACCTAGAGAGGAATTCTTTCATAGCGTTCTTTACAACCTCTGCATCTCTTTCTCCACTTTTTATAAG
>MZGO01000051.1 GCA_002084985.1 Thermotoga sp. 4484_232
TTTGTTCTGAATCGTGCGATTTCTTTCAAAGATAATTTTGAATCCTTCTTCTCGACAAGAACTACCTTCCCGTTCGTCGCTCCCAGATCAACTGATAATACTTTCATCCTCTCTCCTCCACTATTTTTTCGTGATATCCACTGTTTCTATAATACAATAAGGGATCTTCAGGAAGATTTTTCTCTTTTCTGTACTTCCAGAGGATCGGTGAAACATCTCTTCTGAAGGCTTTTATGAGTTCTTCCTCTGCTCTCACAACATCGCATTTTCTCTGGTATTCCCTCAATTTCTCTCTGTTTATTGCCAGGGCTTGAGCAAATATGTATTGAGCAGTCACAACGGACTGTATCATGGCCTCTATTTTCGGCTTCGTTATGTGACATTGATCGAACATGTATCTTATATTCCTTGCAAAGTCTTTTGTTTCCTCATCTTCCATAGCGAAAGTGAGTTCTTTGAATATGAGGAAAACCTCATATGGATTTATAGATCCAAGGGTGAGATCATCATCCGCATATTTCTTGTTGTTGAAATGAAATCCTCCCAATTTTCTCTCAGATATTAGAGTTGCGATTATCTGTTCTATGTTTGTTCCGAGGGCATGGTGTCCAAGATCCACAAGAACGAAGGCCCTATCACCGAGCTTCCCTGCTAGAAGGTAAGCCATCCCCCAGTCCTGAATATCCGTGTGGTAGAAAGCCGGCTCGAAGAACTTGTATTCTATGAACAACTTCATGTTAGAAGGCATGGCATCGTAAATTATCCTCAAGCTATCCTCAAGCCGTTTCTTTCTGTCTCTGAAATCATCTTGACCGGGATAATCCGTTCCATCTGCAAGCCATAAGCTTATGACATCTGAATCCAGAGTTTTCGCGATTTCTATACACTCCATCACATGATCTATCGCTTTCTTCCTTACTTTTATATCAGGGTGAGTGAGGCTTCCGTATTTGTAATCTGGGTCCTGAAAGAGATTCGGATTTATCGCTCCTATCTTCAACCCCAGGCTTTCTGCGTATTCTTTCAACGCTTTCCAATCGTCGACCTTATCCCAAGGTATATGAAGAGCAATCGTCGGGCAAACCCCTGTTATCCTATGAACGAAAGAAGCATCCTGAAGCTTTTCATAGACGCTTCTTGCAGCCCCTGGCTCATGAAAGACTGCAAACCTTGTTCCTGTGTCACCAAAGCTCCAGGAAGGAAGTTCAAAACGAATTTCGTCTAATTTTTTCAGGATATCATCTACATCTATCCCTTCCTTTTTTAGGTCTTTAGCCAATAATTCATATTTTTTCTCCATTTCTTCCATTATTCTCCCCCCTCTTTTACGACAAGGAGGTGCCCCTTTACAGGGGCACCTCCAAATTAGAAGTTGAATTGATCTATGTTGTTTATATCGAATATGAAGGGAGGTCCGAGCAGTACCACAGATTTCTTTCCTTCTAATTCTTCGTATACCTTGTAAAGTCCTAACTTTCCTCCGCAGACGTATTCTGTGCCGTCTACTTCATTTATCATTCCCCTAACAGCTGCGTTTGCAACGTACACTGCTAGGTATCCTAAATCAACTGGATTCCACAAAACGACATGTTTCACAACACCGTCTTTCACATATTTTCGCATATCGTTAGGAGTAGCAAGTCCTGTGATGTAGATTTTCCCTTTCAAGCCAGCTTTCAATACCGCTTCGGCTACCATTGGGAAAGCAACGGAAGTTGGAGCTATTATCGCATCAAGATTCGGATAATAAGCGTTGATTATATCCTGGGCTGCCTGGAAGGATTCTGCTGGTCTGTCATAACCGTATTTTATGGTTAGAAGCTCCATTTTTGGATATTTTTCCTTCATCCTCTTCTTCATAGCCTCAATCCATCTGTTCTGATTAGCAGCATTGGGATCTGCACTAACAATTGCTATTTTGGCTTCTGGCCCCACATTTTCAGCTACAAGATCGATCAGAACAGCCCCTATTGCATCGAAACTAGCTTGGTTGACGAAGTAATCCCTGGCTGTTGGATCAGAAACATCAGCATCATAAGTAACAACCACTATCCCTTTCTGCTTGGCTTTCTTCAAGACAGGAACCAAAGCATCTTCATCGTTGGCAGAGACAATAAGAGCATCGGGATTCTGTTCAAGTAGATTACTGATTATCCTTATTTCTTCTTCGGTGTTAGCAACACTGGATCCTGTGTAATAGAAATCAATTGGTAGACCAAGAGCTTTCAGTTCCTCAACAGCAGCTTTTGCTCCTTTTTCGGTTGCGACAAAGTAAGGTGCACCCGTAAATTTGGGAACCATGAATATCTTGATGGATTCAGCAGCTAAAGCAATTGATATTAACGCAATGATAATACCAAGAATCAAGAACTTCTTCATAAAAACCACCTCCCCTTAGAATTTGGTGAGGTTATTTCCCCTCCTTGAAAGCTCTTGTACCGAGCTTCGTATAAGAGACTATGGCTATTACAAGGACTATACCGACTATTACACTCTGTATAGAATGTGGAATTCTTGCAAGATTCAAACCATTTTTAAGAAAAGTTATTATGAGCACTCCTAATGTTGAGCCTAAAATGTTCCCTTCTCCACCTGTTATACTAGTTCCACCTAGGACCACAGCAGTTATCACCTCGAGTTCTCCTCCCATAAAAGCGTTGGATTTGGAAGCGCCTATTCTGGCAGAATATATCATCCCAGAAAGCCCTGCCATCAATCCGGATAGGGTGTAAAGTATGAATTTCACTCTTGCCACAGGGACTGTTGAGTAAAGAGCACCGACTTCGTTATGACCTATTGCAAATACGTATCTTCCGAATTTCGATTTTGAGAGGATGATATGACCTATTATGGCAATTATGATCCATATGAATATACTGTATGGGACCAATCCTCCTAGTGATCCCTGTCCGAAGTTTTGGAAAGATTCTGGGAAACCTGTTATTCCTCTACCTCTACTCAGTCCTGTTGCTATACCCCTATATGCAGCCATAGTTGCTAGTGTGACAACTATTGGTGGTATATTCAATTTTGTTATAAGAACGCCATTCAATGCACCCGCCCCTGCTCCTAGAATACTTGCCATTATCCCAGCAATCCATATATTGATACCCACATATTTCCAGATAATTCCCATTAAAATGCTGCTTAAAGCCAGATTAGAGGCCACAGAGAGGTCTATTCCACCAGTTACTATGATCATAGTCATGGGAATCGTCATTATTCCCATTTCAACAGCGTATCTTAAAGCCTCCAGTAGATTGGAAACCCTCAAAAATTCTTTGGATAGGAAACTCATAATCACAAACACTAGAATCAGGACCAGTAGAAGTACGAATTCTTTCCTGAATACCCTCATAACCTCGCCTCACTTTTCCTTCTTGCTCTCAGAACATCGGAAATTATCGCAAGTAAGATGATCATACCTTTAAACGCATTATCCCAGACAGATTCTATATGCAGGAAAACCAATGAGCTCGAGATTGTCGTCATAAGGAGTACTCCCAAGATGGTCCCTTCTATTTTTCCCTTTCCTCCCATTATGTTAGTTCCACCTATCACTGTTGCAGCTATCGCTGACAGTTCCAATCCGGTTCCTATATTCGAAGGTATTATGAAGAACCTGGATGCGCTCAGAAGAGCTGAAAAGCCTGCTAACGCTCCATTTAAAGTTAATACAAGGAAAGTTACTTTCCCTTCGCTTATCCCCAATAATTTCGCAGCTTTCCTATTTGATCCAACAGCATAAACATGCCTGAAGAAACGAATTTTTCGTACCAAGAATATCGTCAATACACCTATGGAAAAAGCTATCCATATTGGAAGGGTGAAATTTAAAATTTTCGTACTGCCCAGTGCCTTCCAATAATCAGGAAGATCTGTTACCCAGTATCCACCTGTCCACCAGAGGATGAAACCTCTCCATATAGCCATCGCAGCCAGTGTAACGATCATAGCTGGCACTTTGAACAACACCGTGACAAGGCCATTGATAGCACCTAATCCAGCGCCAAGTCCTATGCTCCATAGGAAAAGTAATACAAGGGGAACGTTATGAAGAGCAAGTTGGGCTGATGTTATGGCACAAACTGCAAGGACAGAGCCTATCGATAGATCTATCTGACCCGATATTATGACCAAGGTCGTCCCTATTGCTGAAAGAAGCATGACAGCAGAGTTTTCCAGAATGACATGTATTGTTCTAAAACTCAGAAAACCTGGATGAACGATCTGAACGAACGTCGCAAGAACTACCAGTACTAGTAACAATGTGAATTCTCTACCTAACTTCATCCTCCAGCACCTCCAACTGCCTCTTTTTCTGCGAAACCTGCTGCAAGTGCTAGGATCCTATCTTCAGAGAATTCCCCTCTATTAAATACTCCAACTATTTCACCTTTTCTCATAACCAAGATTCTGTCGCACATCCCAAGAAGTTCTGGTAATTCTGAGGAGATGAATATGATTGTTCTTCCTTGTTCTGCTAAATTCACCATAAGGTGGTATATCGCGTTCTTTGCTCCCACATCGATACCATGAGTTGGTTCGTCCATTATCAAGATCTTGGAGTTTCTGAGTATCCATTTTGCTAAAACCACTTTTTGTTGATTTCCTCCAGAAAGATTCATGGTCAAAAATTCCACAGAAGGAGTCCTTATATCCAGTCTTCTCACCATTTCTTGAGAAAGCTCTTTCTCCTTAGCAATATCTACAAGAACCTTACGAGGAATTACTGGAAGATTGGGAAGGGATATGTTGAACCTCACCGTCTCTGGTAAGATGAGACCCTGCCTGTGTCTGTCCTCTGGAATATAAGCTATTCCAAGCATCGATGCTTTCATAGGATCATTTATCTTCACTTCTTTTCCCTCGAGATAAATTGAACCATCGTCGGGCTTTAGAATACCGAAAATGATCTTTGCAAGAGTAGATCTTCCTGATCCTAAAAGTCCTGATATACCTAGTATCTCACCCTTGTGAGCTTTGAAGCTTATATTTTTCAGGATCCCATCAAAGGAGATCCCTTTAACCTCTAGCATAACTTCACCAGGTTTGGCTTTTTTGGGAGGATAGTAGGTCTCTAATTTTCTTCCTATCATGTTTTCTATGAGTTCGGAAGGGGTAATGTCTTTTACCGCTTTATCAAGGACTTTCACACCGTCTCTCAATATGGTAACGTTGTCTGCTATTTCAAAAACTTCTTCGAGTCTGTGGGATATGTATATCACAGAGACCCCATGGTTCTTCAACCTTCTTACCGTGGAGAATAATACTTTAGTCTCATCGGCTGTTAGGGAGGCGGTAGGTTCATCCATTATTATGATCTTGCTATTCTGAAGGAGTGCCCTCAATATTTGAACCAGTTCTTGCTGAGCTGTACTTAGATTCCCAACTTCTTCATCCAATGGTAGGTTTATTCCGACTTCTTTCATTTTAGTCTCCGCCATCTCTCTCATTCTCTTCCAGTTGACAAATCCAAATTTTCCAGGTTGCCATCCTATGAAAAGATTCTCAAGAACTGTTAAATCTGGAAAGACTGCTAATTCCTGATGTATCGCGCTTATTCCCAAACTTCTCGCATGATTTGGATCATGGATTTTAACTTCTTTACCCTCAAGGACGATTTTTCCAGAATCTGGCTGATGAACACCCATGATTATCTTTACGAGCGTTGATTTTCCCGCTCCATTTTCTCCAACCAGAGCATGAACTTCTCC
>MZGO01000052.1:0-454 GCA_002084985.1 Thermotoga sp. 4484_232
AAGGTAGCGATAATAACAGGGGCAGGAAGAGGGATAGGGAAGGAAGCGGCTAGATTGTTTGCGAAAGAAGGGGCAAGGGTGATAGCATGCGATGTTATGGAGGAATGGGTGAAGGGATTGGGAGAGGAAGTAAAAGGGATAGAAGGGTACAAGCTGGATGTGACAGACAGAGGAATGATAGAAGAGGTTGTGAAGGATGTGTATGAGAGATATGGGAAGATAGATGTATTGGTGAACAACGCGGGTATAACGAGGGATGCGTTGTTTGTCAAGATGAAGGAAGAGGATTGGGACAGAGTTATAGAGGTTAATTTGAAAGGGGTATTCAACATGACACAGGTGGGATAAGGGTCAATGCAGTTGCGCCTGGGTTTATAAAGACGCCTATGACAGAGAAGCTTCCTGAGAAGGTAGTGAATATAGTTTTGGATAGGACACCTTTGAGGAGGATGGG
>MZGO01000052.1:467-10809 GCA_002084985.1 Thermotoga sp. 4484_232
GCTTCTGATGAATCTTCTTTCATAACTGGTCAAGTCATCGGTGTGGATGGTGGCCTGGTTATTTGAAAAATGATTAAAAACGAGGTGAAAGCATGAAGGGAATAATAGCAGCACTCTGGGAAATGACGAGTGAGGATATAAAACCCTCTACGGTCTTTCTGTTGAGATCGAACATCATTGATCTGAAATATCAGGTCAAAGCCCTTAAGGATAAGGGTAAGAAGGTTTACGTTGATATGGATTTTGTGGAAGGGTTGGGTGAGGGAGAATTCGCGATAAATTACATCAGATCATGTGGTGCAGATGGCATAATAACAGTGAAATTGAAGAACTATCTACAGGCAAGAAAATTAGGGGTCCCTGCTATCCTAAGGTTCTTCGCTCTGGACTCGAGAGCAGTTGAAAGGGGTATAAATCAGATATTGACGAACGATGTTGACACGGTGGAGATACTTCCAGGGCTTGTTGCCCCCAAGATCGCTTTGAAGCTTCCAAGAAGGAATATGACGATAATAGCTGCTGGCCTCATAGAAACCGTCGAGGAAGCAAAAAACCTGTTAAAACATGTTGATGCTATATCGACGAGCTCCAAGACGATATGGGATTCAATTACCTGAAGTCTTCTCTCCAACACTTCTTGTTATCACCACATTTACGTTCGTTTTAAAGATGTTTCGAACTACTACATCACCTATATTGACAGGTGCTTTCACTTTTACATCCTTCAAAATCTTCATCAGTTCGAATATATACTTTTTTGGGATAGGACCATCTGTTTTGACTGAAGCGAGGGGGAGTTCCCCATTTAGTACCTTCACACTTGTTGTCACAACCCTTTTAGGATCTTTGATTTCATCTTCTGCATATTTCTTTCCTCTGGGACATCTGTTCCCACTAACACTCAATATGTTACCTTCCTCATCGAGTTCTATCCTGATTTTGCACCCCAAAGGGCACAGGACACATACCACTTCCCTACTCTTCACTTTCACTCCTCCTTGATGAAAACTTTCAACTTCTCTGAGGCGTTTATTCTGCTCTTTGGTATTTTTATTCTTATCATCTCGCTGGGTACAAGGTTCTCGATTTTTCTCTCCAAAACTCCTTCGACGATTAATATCCCCTTTTCTATAGGTAATATCCCGATGTTTTCCCCAGCTTCCACGTTTACCCTCGCTCTTCCCACATCTTTTCCATCAATATACCTCACAGCACTTCTTCCAGCTATCTCTCCCTCATACGTCACATAATCCACAAGATCGTATATTACAGTGCTGTTACCCGCTGCGAAGATCCATGAGACGGAAGTTTGACCTGTGTTGGAAACGGCGAATCCCTTGGATGATCGATCTATCTCGACAAAATCCGAAACCAATTCAACTTGAGGGATCAAACCCACTGAAAGAACCAGCGTATCCACTTTGAAGATTCTTTCCGTTCCTGGGATGGGATTGTACTTTTCATCGACACTCGCTACGACCACTTCCTCAAGCCTCTCTTTACCTCTCACTTCAACAACCGTACTGGAGAGGAATAAAGGTATATCGAAATCCTCCAAACATTGAACAACGTTTCTCAGCAATCCTCCTGGATAAGGAAGCCTTTCAACAACTCCCACAACTTCCATTCCTTCAAGTGTTAATCTTCTCGCCATTATGAGTCCTATATCCCCCGATCCTAATATCAAAGCTCTCTTCCCCGGTAGTCTGTTCTCTATGTTTATCAACCTCTGTACAACACCGGCAGTGTATATTCCGGAGGGTCTATCCCCTGGTATCAGGAGAGATCCAAAGGGTCTTTCACGCGCGCCCGTAGCCAGTATCAACGATTTGGGGTGAATCTTCTCGATACCTTTTTTAGAGACAACGATCACTTCTCTCTTTTTAACATCCACCTCCAAGACGAATTTTTCCACGCAGGTATCTATACCCGACCTTTCCAGTTTTTCCCTGAATATCTCAGCGTACTCTGGCCCTGTGAGTTCCCTTTTGAAATAATGAAGTCCAAACCCGTTGTGAATACACTGATTCAATATTCCTCCTGCTCTATCTTCTCTCTCCACAAGGAGAACCTTTGCCCCCTGTTCTGCGGCAGCAAGTGCGGCCGCCATGCCAGCAGCCCCTGCTCCAATCACGAGGACGTCCACATTCTTCATTCCCTAACCCTCCCATCGATCAACCAGCTCTTTCTCGATTTGAGAAGTATTTCTGATTCATCTAAACCAAGTTCTCTGGCGAGTATCTTCAATATCCTGGTCATGCAGAATCCCCCCTGACATTTTCCAAACATGGCTCTGGTTCTGAATTTTATACCATCCAATGTTCTTGCCCCTCTTTTTATAGCTTCCACTATCTCCCTTTCAGTAACTTTGTTGCAATAACAAACGATTTTACCTGCCAAGGGATCCTTTTTTATCCATTCGTTCCATTCATCTAGAGGAAGATCTGCGAATCTGATAATACCTTTTCTGATCGGGTTGAAATTCTCTTTCCTTTTAAGTTCGATCTTGAGATCTTCCTGTATTATCTTTTCGACGACGTATTTAGCTATAGCGGGGGCTGCTGTTAATCCTGGCGATCTCATGGCCATGACGTTTATGAATCCCCAAATTCTCTCACTCGCTTTTATGAAGAAATCTCTTTGAGGGCTTTCGGGCCTTAATCCTGCAAATGTCTTTATGGCATAAGAAAGATCTATTCCTGGAACCATCTTCTTGGTTTTTTCTACAACCTCCTTCAATCCTTCTCTGGTCGTCGCCAGGTCCCTCTTTCTGTCCCTTGATAAATCCATCGCGGTTGGTCCAAGAAGGATCCCCCCATCTACAGTTGGTAGAACCAAGATACCCTTTGATATATCTGTCGGTGTTGGAAAGATGATTCTTCTCACAAGATTCCCTACGCTTTTGTCTAAGAGTATGTATTCTCCTTTTCTTGGATATATGGGTGTGTATTCTGCTCCGGCCATCTTGGCTATCTCATCTGCAAACAATCCCGCACAGTTCACAATCACATCTGCTTTGTATTCTCCCCTCTCAGTTACCACCTTTTTTACCCTGGATTTCTCAACAACTATATCGACGACTTTCTCATCAAGGTGAAGTTTTAAACCGTTATCTAGCGCGTTTTCTACCGCAGCGATCGCGACCATCCAAGGTTCTGTTATACCTGCAGTCGGAGCCCACAGTGATGCTTTGACCAGGGGGCTCAACCCCGGTTCTTTATCGAGAGTTTCGTCTCTGTCCAGTATTTTGAGATTCGGCACACCGTTTTCCTCACCCTGTTTCAACAGCTTTTTCAGCACTCTGATTTCTTCATCACTGAAGGCCACAACAAGGGAACCTATTCTTTCCAGTTCAAAGTCCAGCTCTTCGGAGAGCTCAGTATACATCTTGTTCCCCATAGCGCAGAACCGAGCTCTAACACTCCCCGGTGGGTCATCGTAACCTGCATGAATGATGGCGGAATTCGCCTTAGTTACACCCCATCCAACATCCATCTCTTTTTCTATGAGGATAACTTCCACATCGTATTTTGTAAGCTCCCGCGCTGTCAACGATCCCACGATCCCCGCTCCGATCACTACTATTCTCAACATGTCACCTCCTAAAAAACAAAGAGAGCCACATTCCCGAAAGGGAAATGTGGCTCTCTCCTCACTCTCCGCCACATGAGCAATTATAACATAGACGATGGTGGATCTATGAACTTTTTTCCATGACTTCCTTGCATCTCTCTTCGAATTCGTTCAAAGCCGATATCAGATCCTCCGACATTCTTTTTGCTTCCTCCCAAAACTTCTGAGCCTTTTCTCTATCCCCGTTCCCGACACTCCTCAATATCTCCGAACCCATCCTGTGGAGTTCTTCATGAATGTTTCCTATCTTCTCCCATATTTCTTTAACATCAGGAGGTGGTACCATCGACTTGTAGAATATTCCAAAACCACATTTTTGAGGATCCGTTTCTATATCGAACGTTCCGTTGGATAGCACGGTCTCGAGTTTCTCCATCCATTCTCTGTGAGATTTCACCGCTTTTTCTTTCTCTTTGATCATATCTTCGATGGTATGCAAATTGAAATTCTCCAACTCCTCGAAAGCTTCGGAAAACCTCACATCCAGCTTATTCAAGTTATCTTCTAGATCAACAACCCTCCTTGCCATACCCTCAACTCTGTCTCTTATTCCAGCCATCATGTTGTTGACTTCCGTTATGAGTTTCACGATGTTCTGAGAAGCGGATGCCATTTCCTGAGTTGTTGCACTCTGCTCCTGAGCGCTTGCCGCAACATTGGATGCCATATCGCTTATATTCCCTATCCTTCCCAAAATCTCTGTTATTCTTTCAATGGCTTGATCGCTCTTTACAGAAGCTTCATTCACACTATCAGACATTTTGAGAATATCCCTCGAAGTATCCTCTATACCACCTACAACTTCGGAAAGATTCTTTCCGATCTCATCCGCTGCCTTTTTACTCTCCTCCGCTAGTTTTCTTATCTCATCCGCAACAACGGCGAATCCTCTACCAGCCTCACCTGCACGAGCAGCCTCTATAGCTGCGTTCAAAGCAAGAAGGTTCGTCTGCTCTGCGATATTCGCAATGGTTTCAACAACGGTGTTGATGGTTGTCGCTTTTTCCGTCAGTGACCTCGCTTTTCTGGAAACCTCTTCCATGCTGCTTTTAACGGATGCCATGGTGTCACTAATCTGACGTATGGCCTCCTGCCCTTCCTGTGCCATACTGGATATTTCGGATGTTATCCTGCTCAACTCCTCGCTAGCCTGGGCCAAATTTTGACTGGTCGACGCTATTTCTTCAATACCAGAGCTCTGTTCCTGCATCGATGCCGTAACGTTCTCTATGTTCGTTATACCGGCATCTATGTCAGAATTTATCTTATTGAACTTTTCTGTGAAATCCTTCATATGTCTTCCAACACTTCTGAGGTTTATGAATCCGTCTCTGAAAATACCGAATGTATCCATCAAAGCTCTCCTTAAAGTATCCATAAACAAATTGAATTGTTCGGCGACTTGTCCAATCTCATCTTTGGTAACAACTGGTAATTTTATGGTAAGATCTCCTCCTCCCTTGGCAAGCTCTTTCACAACCTTCAGCAGGTTTCTCACTGGTTTTACAACCTGCTTGAGGTAAAGGAAAGCGAAGAGAACAACGATGACGATACCAACGATCATCATGCTGAGTTGGGTTTTTTTCATCCAATTCACTTTGAGTTCTGCATACTTTTGAAACAGACCGACAGCTGCATTCATCTCGCTCAATAGGGTCAAGTTGTTGTCGATAATATACTTCAAGGAATTTTCATCACCTGTGGTCAGGAAATCTTCTATATGATCCCTGAAAGGTTTCCAAAGTTTCAAGACCTTTTCCAATTGCTCTTTAACATTCTCTGGAGCAGGAGGTAGCGTGGAAACAGCATCCCATTGGAGATCCAAAGGGGCTTCCCCACCATATGTCAAAGCCTTAAGCGTCGTGTCGAATACCTTTACAGTATTCAGGAGCTCTTCTTTCACTTTTGGATCCTTTGTTTTTGAGTAAAGAAGTATCTCTTTTGACATTTTCTGCGTGAGCATTCTCTGCCTTCCTGCAAGATTAACAACCAAGGCATCATCTTTCTGCAAGTTCGTTATGAACAGTGTGGAAATATAAACAGCTATTATTAAACCGGCAAGTATGACCAAAGGTATAGTGAGTTTCCATGAGAGTCTTTTCCACATCGTCTATCACCTCCTTTGTTTTTTCATGAGAAATTATACACTATTAACTTGAAACCTTTATAGTGATCTACTTGTTACACATATTTGATTTGAATAAATAAGGAAACAGATCATATCGAACGATATGGTTCATATTGTGATAGGATTTTCCTACAGGGAGGGATGCGAATGTACGTTGTGGGAATAGATCAAGGGACAACGAGTACGAGATCTATCCTTTTTAACGAGAAAATGGAGGTGATCCGTGAATCCAGAAAGAAGTTCAAACAGATATTCCCAAAACCTGGTTGGGTGGAGCACGATCCAGAAGAGATATGGAAAACAGTTGAAGAATCCCTGAAGGAAGTTCTGGATGGAATTCCTCTCAAGGAGGTTGCAGGAATCGGTATAACAAATCAAAGGGAAACCATCGTGGCATGGGATTCGAAAACTGGAGATGTTCTCTACAACGCCATCGTATGGCAATGCAGAAGAACCGCAGAAAGGGTTGAGGAGTTAAGAAAACGTCATTACGAGGATATATTAGAGAAAACAGGGTTGGTAGTGGATCCATATTTCTCAGCAACCAAAATGGAATGGATGTTAAAGAACGTGGACGAGGTCAAAAAAGCCAAGGAAAAGGGAACACTTCGTTTTGGAACGATAGATTCGTTCCTGGCTTATCGTCTCACAGGTGAACACGTGACCGACCCATCAAACGCATCGAGAACCATGCTCTTCAATTTGAAAGAATTGAAATGGGACGAAGATCTCTTGAAAATGTTTGGTATTCCAGAATTTTCGCTACCGAGGGTGATCAATACATCAGAGGTCTTTGGAAGGACCAAGGAAGGAATACCTGTGGGATCCCTCATAGGTGACCAGCAATCCGCTCTTTTCGGTCAAGCATCCTTCAAAGAAGGTGATGTCAAGTGTACTATGGGAACAGGAAGTTTCATCCTACGTGCATCAAACGAGGGAGTTTATCTTGTTCCTGCTTTTACGGGACTTGGAGCTCCTCATTGGGATCCATACGCCAGGGGATTGATGATAGGTTTGACACGTGGCGTGAAGAGAGAGAACATAGTAAGGGCTTGTTTTGAGGCAATTGCCTTTTCGATATTCGAGCTTGTGGATCTCATGAAGGAAGAGACTGAAAAATCCATCAGAAGCTTGAAAGTTGATGGAGGAGTTGCCAAGAACGAACTCATATTGAAATTGCTGTCGTCTCTTCTGAAAGTAGAAGTCGAAAGGCCCGTTGTCTTGGAAACAACGGCTTTTGGAGCGGCTTTTCTAGCGGGAATGGCTGTGGGAATCTTTGAGAAAGATGATCTGTTCAAGCTGAGAAAGATCGAGAAAGCGATCATGGAGCATCGAATCAATCTCAGGGAGGATTACAAAAGATGGAGGATGGCGGTGGAAAGGGCAAAGAACTGGGCCCATTAAGTGAAGAAAAGCTGAAGGATTTTGCAAGTTTTCTGACAAGATTTTTGAAAGAGGGTACTCTGGTTCTTTTATGTGGAAGACTTGGTTCTGGAAAGACGACATTCGTTAGAGGCATGGTGAGGGGTATCGGTCTGAAAGAGGACATCGTCAGAAGTCCGACTTTCACTCTGATGAACGTATACGTCGGTGAGAAGACGATTTATCATGTGGATCTTTACAGATTGAAATCAGATGATAGTATATTCTTCGATCTCGAGGAAGTAATAGAGGATGAGGAAGGAATAGTCGTTATCGAATGGGCAGATAGATTCAGGGATTTCTGGCCCGAAGAAGGATTGAAAATACGGATAAACGTTGTGAATGAAACCGAAAGGATCCTCGTCATATCCACGAATAAGGAGGTGATTGATGTTGAAAGAGTCATCAAAAGTTGGAAAGAAAAAATTCGAGAAACTGGAAGAATATGCTAAGGAATCTATAAAAGAATACACGATCCCAAATAGATTACCCTCTATACCCTTGAGGAGTAACATGGTGATATTCCCACATACAGTCGTTCCATTCTATGTTGGCAGAGAAAAGTCCCTGATGTCCCTCGAGGAATCCATGGAAAACTACAACAGGCTTCTTTTCGTAACGAGTCAAAGGGATATAACCATAGAGAACCCCAAACCCGATGATCTGTACGATGTTGGAACGGTCGTGAAGATCATACAGATAATGAAACTTCCCGATGGGACATACAAGGTTTTAGTCGAAGGACTTGAGAGAGCTAAAAAGGTGGATGTAATAGAGGAAGAAAGTTTGTTTCTCTTTGAGATAGAGATATTGAAAGTGAGTTACAGAAAGACTAAGAGGTTGGAAGCCCTAATGCGTAGAGTCAGGGAATACCTCACCCAGTACATTTCGTACACCAGGAAGTTTCCTCAAGAAACTCTAACTGCTTTAGAGGATATGAGCGATCCAAATCGGTTCGCAGACTTCGTGGCTTCTATAATCCCCGCCACCCTTGAGGAAAAGCAGGAACTTTTAGAGACGATACATCCCACGACGAGATTGGAAAAGATTTTGGAAATACTTATGCGTGAGATAGAGCTCCTTCAAATAGAAGAGAAAATCGATAAGAAGGTTAAAGAAAGGATCGAACAGACACAGAAAGAGTACTTCTTGAGGGAAAAGCTAAGAGCCATAAAGGAAGAGCTGGGAGCGCAAGAGGATGTTGAGATCAGAGAATTGAAGGAAAAAATTGAGAAAGGGGATTTTCCAGATTATGTCAAGGAGAAGGCCTATAAAGAGTTAGATAGACTCGAAAAGATGGCACCTTACTCTGCAGAAGCTACCGTCGTTAGAACGTATCTCGATTGGATATTGAATCTACCGTGGAATGCGAAGACACAGGATAGGATGGATATCAAAGAAGCAAGGAAGATACTTGAAAAGAACCACTATGGCCTGGAGGATATAAAGGAAAGGATTTTAGAATTCCTGGCTGTCAGAAAGATGGCAAAGAATCTCAGAGCTCCGATACTCTGTTTTGTGGGGCCTCCAGGTGTTGGGAAGACCTCACTTGGAAAATCTCTGGCCGAGGCCACAGGTAGGAAATTCGCCAGGATGTCCTTGGGTGGCTTAAGGGATGAAGCGGAGATCAAGGGACACAGAAGAACCTACGTTGGAGCTATGCCTGGAAGGATAATCCAATTGATACGGAGGGTGGGAACGAAAAACCCTGTCATTCTTCTCGATGAAGTTGACAAGATGGGAGTTAGTTTTCAAGGAGATCCTGCAGCGGCTTTACTCGAAGTTTTGGATCCAGAACAGAATATCGAATTCGTTGATCATTATTTGGAAGTTCCATTCGATCTATCTGATGTGTTGTTCATAACAACCGCCAACGTGCTGCACACCATCCCACCTGCTCTGAAAGACAGAATGGAGATAATAGAGATCCCTGGGTACACGGAAAGAGAGAAGTTCAACATTGCAAAGAAATACATAATGCCCAAGCTTCTAAAAGATCATGGGTTGGAAGCATCGCAAGTTAAGATAACACCAAAGGTTCTGAACACGGTTATAAGAAACTATACACGAGAGTCTGGGGTTAGGAACCTTGAAAGGAATCTTGAGAAATTGGTAAGAAAAGCCGCATTGAGAATTGCTGAAGGTGAGGAAAGAGTGTATGTAAGCGTTAGAAACTTAAAGGATTTTCTTGGAGTTCCCCCTTTCAGAGGAGAAGAGATACTGGAAAAGCCTGAGGTGGGGGTAGTTACAGGCCTTGCATGGACCCCTTACGGTGGAGTGGTGATATTCGTTGAGACGGCTCTGATACCGGGTAAGGGGCGTTTGATTTTAACGGGCCAGATGGGGGATGTTATGAAAGAATCAGCTAAGATAGCCATGAGTTTGTCCAGGAGACTTTGTGGAAAGGAAAATCAGGATGTGTTTGAAAAAAACGATGTTCATGTTCATTTACCTGAAGGGGCTGTTCCCAAGGACGGACCATCAGCTGGAGTAGCCATAGTTACAGCTCTATTCTCTGCTGTTACAGGAAAGAAGGTTAGGAATGATACAGCTATGACAGGAGAAATAACGCTGAGAGGGAAGGTTCTACCCGTTGGTGGGATAAAAGAGAAGATCCTGGCCGCTCATAGATCGGGTATAAAGAGAGTTATCATTCCCAAGGGAAACGAACAGGACCTGATTAAGATACCTAATGATGTGATCGAAGATCTTGAGATAATACCAGTTGAAAGTGTAGATGAGGTTCTCAAGGAGGCGGTTACGTGAGAAATTTTCTCTTTCTGCTTCTTCTGACGATATTCTCCTTGCTTTTTTTGATCACATTTCACATGTACAGATCGAAGGTTTTGGAAATTGAAAACTTGAAGGAAAAAGTAAAAGCATATGAGATCTATATATTCGGAGATTTCGACGAGTTCACGCGTTACATTGAGAAAAATGGTGTGGAGATACCCTATCTGGAGAATCTAAAAAGGAGGAAAGCCAAGGAGATCGTATCCGATGGGATATACCAGATGAGGATGGCAAATTACAGCACGGCGATTGCGAAATTCAAAAAAGCTTTGGAACTGCTCGGTGATGATCCGTTGAGAAAGACCGTTGAGTATTATCTATCAATATGTGAGAGGAAAGTTCTGGAGGAGGAAAAGGAGAAATGAA
>MZGO01000053.1 GCA_002084985.1 Thermotoga sp. 4484_232
TCTTCATCGGCATCCACAGGTATCATGACTCTATCCCTTATCTTTCCATTTATCTGAATAACTATTTCGACCTCTTCGACTTTGAGAGCCTCTGGATCGTAACTTGGCCACGATTGCTCAACAACCAGACCTTTCATTCCCAAATCCTGCCACAATTCTTCGGCCATATGGGGTGCGAACGGCGACAGTATCAAAACCGTCTTTTCGGCTATTTCTCTTAAAAGATGCTTGTTCCATTCATCCTCAGGGACAGCATTCAAATAATCCACAAGATGGTTCAGAAGCTCCATAAGTCCGCTTATTGCCGTGTTGAATTTAAACCCTCCTTCTATATCTTCAGTTATCTTCTTTATCATGGTGTGTAACTTCCTTCTAAGCTCTCTCTCCTTCGGTGTTTTAACTGAGACCCTATCAATTTTCACATCCTTCACAACGGGCATAATCTTTTGGAGCGTATTCCAAAGTCTTTTCACAAACCTGTGCACTCCTTCTATACCCGCATTGCTCCATTCGGCGTCTTTTTCAGGAGGAGCCATGAAGAGAATGTACATTCTCAAAGTATCGGCCCCATATTTCTCTATCATGTCATCTGGAGAGACCACGTTCCCCTTGGATTTCGACATCTTCGCGCCATCTTTGTATATCATTCCTTGGGTGAAGAGGTTGGTGAAAGGCTCTTCAAAATCCAGGTAGCCAAGGTCATGAAGAACTTTCGTTATGAACCTCGAGTAAAGAAGATGGAGAACGGCATGCTCCACCCCACCTATGTATTGATCCACGGGAAGCCAGTAATTCACATCCTCTGGGTCAAAGGGCTTTTCGTCATCGTGAGGATTCACGTATCTCAAGTAGTACCAGGACGAATCGACGAAGGTATCCATGGTGTCGACTTCCCTCGTTGCGGGCCCACCACAGACAGGACATTTTGTCTTTTTGAACTCTTCATGGAACTGGAGTGGGGATTGCCCTGTTGGCAAAAATTCCACATCCTTTGGAAGTACAACAGGAAGTTGATCCTCTGGTACCGGAACGATACCACATTTTTCGCAGTAGACCACAGGAATAGGCGCGCCCCAGTACCTCTGTCTGGAAATGAGCCAATCTCTCAACTTGTACTGGACAGATCTCTTCCCTATTCCTTTTTCTTCAAGCCAGTCGATAACCTTTCTGATGCCCTCTTCACTCTTGACGCCTGTGAATGGTCCTGAATTCACCATGATGCCAGGCTCTTCGTACGCTTTTTCCATCTCCTCGGGTTTCAATTCCTTCCCTTCCGGTCGTATGACAACCTTTATGGGAAGACCATACTTTCTTGCAAATTCAAAATCTCTCTGATCGTGAGCGGGAACCGCCATGATGGCACCTGTTCCATACTCCATAAGTATGTAGTTCGCAACGTATATTGGAACCCTTTCGTTGTTCACAGGGTTTATAGCGTATCTTCCAAGGAAGAAACCTTCTTTCTCGGCTCCAACAGCTGTCCTTTTGTATCTATCCTGCTGGCCCATTCTCGTTAGAAACTCTTTGAGCTCTTCCCTTCTGTCTTCCGTTACTATCTGCTCAACGAGGGGTGATTCAGGTGCCAGAGCCATGAAAGTGACACCCCAGAGGGTATCCGGCCTTGTAGTGAATATCTTTATCTTGATATCCGTTCCTTCAACGGGAAATTCAACTTCGGCCCCCTCGCTCTTTCCTATCCAATTTCTTTGCATGATTTTCACATGTTCGGGCCACCCTTCAAGCTTATCAAGGTCTTCCAGGAGTCTTTCCGCGTAATCCGTTATCTTGAAAAACCACTGTTCAAGGTGTTTTATAGTCACCGGTGTTCCACATCTTTCACATTTTCCATCTTTCACCTGTTCGTTTGCAAGGACCGTTTTACATTTTGGACACCAGTTGACAGCCGCTTTTTTCTTGTAAGCGAGTCCTTTTTCATAGAGTTTCAGGAATATCCATTGGGTCCATTTATAATACTCTTCGTCACAGGTTGCAAATTCCCTATCCCAATCGTAGCTTATTCCGATCCTTTTTATCTGCTTCCTTATGGTCTCTATATTCCCCTTCGTCCAAACCTCAGGATGAATCTTATGCTCAATCGCAGCGTTCTCTGCTGGAAGCCCGAAAGCGTCGTAACCGAATGGATGCAGGACGTTGTAACCTCTCATTCTCTTGTAACGTGCAACTATGTCTCCTATGACGTAATTTTTCACATGACCGACGTGGAGCGTACCTGATGGATAGGGGAACATAACGAGAGCATAGTACTTTGGTTTTTCCGACCTTTGGGGGGTTTTAAAAACACCTCTTTCCTCCCATATTTTCTGCCATTTTGGTTCGATCATCTTCGGGTCATATTCTTTCATTCGACCACCTCCTCAAACACTTTGTGAAGATTATATCACTTTCTTCCTTTCTAGATCTTCCCTGCTAAAGGAAAAAATCTATTACAATAGAGATTAAGCTCGTCATCCAAAAAAGGAGGTTGAATCATGTTGAAGATATCCTTCGTGGGTGCAGGAAGTGTTCGCTATACGATCAAACTGGTGGGGGATCTGGCAAAAACCAGGGAATTGTCTGGAAGCCTCGTTACGTTTATGGATATAGATGAAAAGCGCTTGGAAGCAGTGTATGAACTTGCAAGAAGATACGCGAAAGAATTGGGAGCAAACCTTTCTTTTGAAAAAACAACCGATCTTAAAAAAGCAGTTGATGGGGCGGATTTTATCATAAACACAGCGCTTGCAAGAGCAAAAGGACATGAGGATGGGTACGTGCAGTACGAGATCATAAGGGAAGTTGGTGAAAGACATGGATACTACAGGGGAATAGATAGTCAAGAGTTCAACATGGTATCAGATTACTACACGCTTACAAACCACAATCATCTCAGAATGAGCCTTAACATAGCTAAAGTTATTGAAAAATATTCACCAGATGCATGGCTTCTTCAGACGGCAAATCCAGTTTTTGAAATAACCCAGCTTGTCAGGAGGTTCACCAATGTTAAAATCGTGGGATTCTGCCATGGTTTTTCGGGTGTGTTTAAGGTTTTCAAAACGTTGGAATTAAATCCTGAAGAAGTCAACTGGCAGGTTGCGGGAGTCAACCATGGAATATGGATGAACAGATTTGAATATAGAGGGAAAAACGCTTATCCAATCCTCGATGAGTGGATCGAAAAGAAATCTTCCATGTGGGAACCGAAGGATCCATGGGATGTGGATCTGAGCCCAGCGGCGATAGACATGTACAGATTCTACGGAATGCTACCGATCGGAGATACTGTAAGAAACGGGAGTTGGAAATACCATTATAACCTGGAAACCAAGAAAAAATGGTACGGAAAGTTTGGAGGGATAGATAATGAAGTGGAAAGGCCAAAATTTTATGAGGAGTTAAGGAGAACAAGAAGAAAACTCATGGAGATCGCCAGAGATTCGAGTACCAAGCTCACAGAAGTTTGGCCTGAGGTATTCACAACCGATGGAATGAGTGGAGAACAGCACATACCATTCATAAACGCTTTGGTGAACGGAAAGAAAACCAGACTCGTTCTGAATATACCAAATGAAGGAATCATAAAGGATATACCAGATGATGTGATAGTAGAAGTTCCAGTTATTGTCGATGAAAAAGGTTTGCATCCTGAGAAAATAGAGCCGGATCTCACCGAGAGGATAAAGAAGATGTTTTTGATGCCTAGAATTTTGAGAATGGAGTGGGCTTTGGAATTCTTCATCACAGGTGACATCAGGGTTCTTGAAGAGATCCTGATCAGGGATCCAAGGACCAGATCGTACGACCAGGTTCAGGGAGTGATAAAGGATCTCATGAAGTTGCCCTTCGTCTCTTTCTCCCAGTGATCAACCTGTCGGAATTAAAGATCTTTGTGATGATAAAAATGATCACCCCTGTGATCACACTAACGTACACTATTCCCCACACAACCAGCTGAATCCTACCGAACATGAGAAGCCGCAGAGCGATCATCGGATGTGTGAACGGTATCAAAAACGCCACTATTTTCAACCCAGCTGGAAGGGTATCGAAATCTTTGAACATGGTGAGTAACATGCTGAAAGTTGCGAGTCCAACTATCGGGAAGGAGAGCATTTGGGAGCTCTTGTAATTCTCAGCGAATAAGCCCAACATCATGCTAAGGGATATTCCTGCAAGCAGTGTTACGAAGAGGGAAATACCGAACAGTGCATAATCTTTCAGCTGCAGATTCAACCCTATATCTGATTCTATTCCGGATGTGGGATACGATGGAACGAGGCCCTTGAGATAGAAACTGAATCCCACCATGTATATGACCGCCATTATGAATCCCACGATACTCGCTGCGACGATTTTTCCCACAACGATATGACTTCTTTTAATGGGGAGGGTCAGCAACGTTTCCAAGGTTTTGTTTTCTTTCTCCAGTCCCATGGAGGATATGACAGATCCTCCAGCTCCTAGTATGAGCATCATTATCACGATGGAAGTGAGAGTTGTCTGTGAAGACATCTTCTCCCCAATCTGAGCTGGTGAAAGGTTCAATCTTCTCTCTTTTAAGATAGTAGAAGCCTTTTGAGTGAAGGGATTCAAAACAATCTCTGGATCTTTCACGCCATACCTTTCCATGAGTTTTTTCGCTATTTCACTATTTATCATTCCCAGCACACCCTGTACTTTTCCTGTAGAGATCAAATCAGCTATACCAGTTCCTCTCATGATCCATACGATCTCCAATTCTCCTTGCCTACCTGAGAGTATGTTCTGTGTGAAACCTTCCGGTATCGCTATGAGTGCGACACCGCTTTTCTCTTTCAACATCCTCAAACCTTCTTCCTCTGATTTCCCAATGTAAATCACGTTCGCGTATTTCTTCAAAACATGTTCTACCAGTTCACCGAAGGATCCTCCGTCCAGATTCACTATCCCGATAATCACTTTTTGAGGTGTTTCATGAACTGCTTTTCCTATGGACTGTCCTATGATGGCATACATGAAAGCTATAGAGATCGTGAGAATCAACGTTGGGAGGGTTAAAAGCTCCTTCAATTCTTTCTTTATTATGTTTCCGAGCATTTTACCACCTCTACGAACACTTCCTCTATGTTTTTCGCGTTGTACTTGCTTTTAAGTTCTTCAGGTTTGCCCATTTCGACAATCCTACCGTTATTCATCAAGGCGATCCTATCGCACAGAAACTCCACTTCGAGCATGTTATGAGAGGATAGAAGGATAGTGGTACCTGCCCTTGTGGAACCTTTTATGATGTTTCTAACTTCTATGGCATTTACGACATCCAAACCGGAAGTAGGTTCATCGAGTATCGCAAGTTTGGGATTCACCATGAGGGTTCTTGCAACCAGTAGCCGCCTCATCATTCCTTTGCTGTAGGTTGATATCTTATCTGTTATCCTATCACCGAGCTTTGCTATCTCTATACCTTTCTCCACCATCTTATGAACTTCTCCTCTTTTTGCAAAAAATCTCGCTATGAACTCTAAATACTCTTTCCCGGTTAAATTCCTGTAGGCTCCCGCATCCTCTGGAAGGTAACTTATCATCTCTCTGATTCTCTCACCATCGCTCTGCACATCGTATCCAAACACTTCAACAGAACCAGAATCCGGTTTCAAGAGAGTTGCGATTATCCTAAGTGTGGTGGTCTTACCTGCTCCGTTCGGCCCTATCA
>MZGO01000054.1 GCA_002084985.1 Thermotoga sp. 4484_232
TCAAAAATCTTCCCCCACTGAATATAAAGCCCATAATTTCGGCTCTTGAGGAAGGATACAACGTGTTTGTCGCCGAAGATTTGGGGATGCTGCCGATGCGCCAGCTCCTCGAGATATTTCCGAAGATAAAAGAGAGAGCGAAAACGGTTCTGATAAACCATGATAACATTCCAAAGCCAAAAAACAGTATATTTTGGAAATTCGATTGGGACGCTATCGTGAATTTCTTACCTGAGCAGGTTGAATTCATGAAAAGTTATTATCCAGAAGGGAAGATATATCTTGTGGAATTTCCAGCTTATCCAAAGATTGCTGTAAAAGAGAGTAAAGATGATCTTAGGATGAAGCTCAAATTCCCAAGAGATAAAAAGATAATAATTCTTTTCGGTGAATACGACTTCATCGATCCTTTTGATGTACTCAGAGAATACAGGAAAAAACACAAGGACACCTTTCTCGTTGCTTTAGTTTACACAGAGAAAGATAAAGAAGAGATCAATAGAATTTTGAAAACGAGATTCAACGAATCGTACGATGAGATAAGAGTGGAAATCTCATCGTGGAAGAAAAGAGCCGAGTACGTGATGGCAAGTGATCTGGTCATATTGGATAAAGGAAAAACAAGGAGTGGAAAGGGTGCGGTCCTCTCTTCCACGGCATTTCAGGTAATCGGTTGGGGAACGCCAATACTTGCAAGAAGCAACGAATATTTCAGGATTTTCAATGACAATTTGGAAACGTACAAAGGTGAAGAAGAGATGTTCAGAAAAATCGAAAAATTTCTCAACGATGATGCTAAAAGAAGTGATGTTCTCAAAAAGCAGGAAAAATTCTGGTCGAGTCATCATCCTGAAAAGATATCTTTAAAACTATTACAGATATTCGAAAAGCTCTTGGCATATGAATGTGCTTCTAAACAGAAATGCACTCAGCAGGGGAGGGAGAAGCCGTGGAATTGAAACTTGAAAGGTATCCATTCAATCCCATTCTATCACCCAATCCAAATCATGCATGGGAGAGTAAATTCGTGTTCAACTGTGCTGTAGTTTTTGATGGAGAGCTCTTTCATATGGTCTACAGAGCCCAAGGAGAGGATATGGTGTCGAGGATGGGGTACGCTGTGAGCACAGACGGAATACACTTTAACAGGTTGGAAAATCCTGTGTTCACCCCTAAAACTCAGGATGAGCTTTTAGGAGTTGAGGATCCAAGGATCACGTATCTGGAAGGAGAATATTACATGCTCTACACTGCCTACTCTCCCGGGAAAGTACGCATTGCGATGGCATCGACTAAAAACTTCATAACGTGGAAGAGATACGGTGTCGTCATACCCGATGTGGATAACAAGGATGCTGCTCTCTTTCCAGAGAAAATAAATGGAAGGTATGTTATGCTTCACAGAATTCCCCCTGATATATGGCTTGCCTTTTCAGGCGATCTGATCCACTGGGGAGATTTCGTAAAGATAGCGAGCCCCAGGAAGGGTTACTGGGACAACTTAAAAATTGGAGCGGGTGCTCCCCCCGTCAAAACCGAGTATGGATGGCTGCTGCTTTACCATGGAGTTGAAGATTCTGTAAGACCAATCTACAGACTTGGATTCATGCTCCTCGATCTCAAAGATCCCACTAAAATTTTGAAAAGGAGTGAAGAACCAATCTTGGAGCCAGAAGAAGAATGGGAGATATTCGGAGGAGTTCCCAACGTCGTTTTCAGCGATGCCATGATCGAATATAAAGGAAAATATTATGTTTACTACGGAGCAGCAGACAACCATATAGCTCTAGCTACTATAGATATCGATGATGTTCTGAAATGGTGTAGAGAGAGGTGAAAAAGCTTGATAGAGAAAATTCTAAGAGATAAACTGAGGAATTTCTTGGAGAAAAATAAACGTTTGAGGCGTGAGGAAAGCATCAACGTTTTCGAGAAGAGATATATCATCTCTCCAAGAGATTTTGTTGTGACGAATTACCCAAGGAAACCCGTCGCCGTTTTCAACCCAGCTGCCCTGCTGTTAGGAAGAGAAGTCTACGTATTCCCGCGGCTCGTATTTGACTACTACAACTACACTTCATCGATAGGTCTTTTCAAAATATCCATCGAGGAGCTTCTAGAAAAGAGTTTTAAAAAACCAATAGAGATCGAAATCATGCTGTGGCCAAAAGAAATCTGGGAATTTCTGGGATGTGAAGATCCCAGAGTCTTCGTAAACGAGAATATCATCCTTTTATACACAGGAAAGGGTTATATCGACCACAACATGGTTCATAGAGATGTTCTTGCAATTTCCATATTCGATAAAAAATGGGTTTTGAAGAAGAAAGGCTTTTTTAAAATCGTACACGAGGATGAAACGTACATCCCTAAATCGAACAAAGACAGCGCTTTCGTATGCTTGGAAGGGGGTAAAGGGATCCTTCTTACAAGACCTCATATAGAGGATATCATGATGGGATGGCGGTGTGAAGCGAGTTTAGAAGAGCTCATAATACCTCTTGAATCCTTAGAACCCGTTTTTCCTTTCGAAGAATGGGAAACCAAAACGGGATGGTCCACCAACACCGTGAAGGTAGGTGAAGGGGAATACCTTGTAGGCTGGCATGCCGTTTTGAAAAAGGATCTGTCTTACAGAAACGGCCTTGCAATCGTTGACGAAAAAGGGCACCTCCTTGGAACGACCGATTACATTCTAGAACCGGAAGGGTTGGCGGAGGAATATGGAGACAGAGCGTTGGTCATTTTCGGGAATGGATTGTTGATGTACGAAGATTTCCTTATATGGATAGGTGGTGTGGGTGATTACGCTATAGGTGTTTTCATCGCAAAAAAAGAGAAAGTCATGCAGCATATGAAAGATGTTTGAAGCCCCCTAGATGGGGGCTTTTTCATTTTCAAGATGAGACGTGAAGATCTTTTCATACTCTTTGAAATGCTCTTCCAGATCCTTCAGATATTTCCACGAAAAAGTGGGAGCTTTTATCACCTTAAGGGGCCTTTCTGCAATTATTTTCTTCACCAGGTAATGAGACCTGATTTCTGAGACCTGTGTTAAAACCTCATCCACCACTCTTACATCGCATTTTGAAGGATCATTGAGGTTTAAAAGAACGACATCACCTTTTTGAGCGAATGTGATGGGAATCTGAGAGTAATAAGTTGTCGTTATGTATCGTCCATCCAAAGGGGGAAAGAGCCCTAGAAAAGCCACGCATCCTTTCGCTTTCTTTTTCGCGTCGCCTTTTAGCAACTTGACTCTTCCTTCTTCAAGATCTAAAACCTCCACTTCTATTTCTGTGTCACCATGTAAACCTTCCAACAGATCTTCCATCTCTTCCCATAGATTCAGATAAAGTTTCCCCGCCCACATCACACAATATTCGTAAGCTATCATCTTGACTCTCCATCGAGGTATTCTTTCATCACAGATGCCACACCTGTCCATCACTCTCAGAGTTCTTTCAAATCTTTTGATGAACTTCAAAGTTCTATCTAAAGCCTCTTCTTCCCCAAATTTTTCTTTGAGTATGGCAAAAAAACCTCCGATCCCGTTAGTCAGAAGTTTCCCATCGAAAACCCTCAAAAAAGGCACGACGACCAAGCCTTGTATTCCAGAGCCCCCTGCTATCAACTTCACAGCTTTGTCATCTCCCTCAAAGCATTTTTTATTATCTCTGAAACTTCCATTCCAGGTTTTGCCACTTTTCTGACACACTTTCTGGCAACACTTTCTGGGTATCCAAGAGCTGTCAGAGCCTCTATAGCCTCCATTATCCCCATGATCTTTCTAGAAGCTATCTCCTTGACCTGATCCTTTAACTCCGCCACGATTCTTTCGGCGGTCTTTCTCCCCACACCTGGTATCCTAGAAAGCCTTTCAACATCACCGGATACTATAAGGGAAGCTATTTCTGAAACATCTGAATTCGATAAGATCTTCAAAGCGGTTTTAGGACCCAACTTGGAAACCTTGATGAGCTTTTGAAACAAAAATTTTCTCTCTTTATTTGAAAAACCAAAAAGGCTCATCTCATCCTGATTCACCACTATAACGGTATGAACAAAAACATCTCTTCCTTCCTCGAATTCATCCAGAGAGAAGAGATCACAATTGACTTCAAATACTATGCCGTTTACATCTATGTAAGCTTTGGTTCCTTCCTTTTTCAAGAGTTTTCCTCTCAGCGCCCCAACCATACATTCCACTCCTCACCGAGCTTACCTTTGACAAGGTACTCCTCTATCTCTCCTATCAGATACAGAGATCCCGCAACAACTATCACATCTTCTTCCTCTTCAAAAGCTCTTTCCAAAGCTTCCAAAGGTTCTTCGATAAAAGAGACTTCATGGATATGCTTTTTTGCTATTTCGATCAACTCTTCCATATTTTTGGCCCTTTCAGATCTTGGTTTTGTTACTATGACCTTCCTTAGCACATTTTTGAAGAGATTCATCATGCTCTCTCTATCTTTGTCATCCAGTATACCTATAACACCTATCATTTTTTCTTCTGGGAAATATGTTTTAAGGCTTTCAACCAAAGCTTTCACCCCTGCAGGATTGTGAGCCCCGTCAAGAACTATCGTTTTCCCATCTTTTTTGAAAACTTCGAATCTTCCCGGGTTTTTCACATTCATGAGGCCTCTTCTCACTGAAACTTCCTCAAGTTCATTCTCAACCTCTTCTACTATCTTCAAGGATATTGAAGCGTTTCTCAATTGGTGCTTTCCGTTCAAAGAGAACACAAGATCATTCAACACGTTCTTTCCTAAATAATCGAAATGGTTCTCGTTGAGCCTCAGCGCTCTTTCAGAATATCTGAAATCCCTGTTGAGCAGAAACACATCCGCATTTTTTTCCTCTGCTATCTTCTGTATCACTTCAAGAGGATCCTTTTTTTCCTCTCCTACAACTGCCGGAACATTTTCCTTTATTATCCCAGCTTTTTCGTACGCTATCTGCCTTAAGGTATTCCCAAGCGTCATCGTGTGATCAAGGTCAACTGTTGTGATGGAAGTGACTAAAGGATCTACAACGTTGGTAGCATCGTACCTTCCACCAAGCCCCACTTCAACAACGGCTATATCCACTCTCTTTTCTTTGAAATAGAGAAAAGCCATCGCAGTTACAAATTCAAAAAAGCTAGGAGAAAATTCTTCTCCCTTATCGTCCATTCTCTTCGCGTGGGGATTTATCTCTGTGAATAAATCTACCACTTCCTCCTCGGTTATCATCTCACCATCTATAGATATGCGCTCTCTGAAAGTGTAGAGATGTGGTGAAGTATACAGACCCACTTTCTTTCCAGACTCGGTTAAAATCGCCTGAACGATTCTTGAAACTGATCCTTTCCCATTCGTTCCAGTTATATGAATAACGGGGTAATCCTTGTGAGGACTGCCTAGCCTCTCAAGAAGCTCCCTTATTCTGTACAAACCCAGCTTAACCTTACCATGGGGTCTTTCCACGTAGAGTCTTTCCAGAGCGTCCAGATACTCCATGGTGCCAGTTCACTCCAATATCAGATTCTTAAAGGATACACCGTTCTTCAAAGGATCTACTTCGAAGATATCTGCAACGGTTTGTCCAAGATCTGCAAAGCTTTCTCTGATGCCAACATTAACGTTCTTTTTTGTGTTTTTTCCGTAGATTAAAAGGGGTACCATCT
>MZGO01000055.1 GCA_002084985.1 Thermotoga sp. 4484_232
GGGAGTCATCTTGGAAGTGGTGAAGATAAGGGAATAGATAGAATAGCAAAGGGTTTGGATGAGGTATTCAAAAGAACCGAAAAAAAGCCTGTCATGGTACTTCTCGAGAATGTCTCACCTAAAGGAGGTAACATAGGTTACAAAATAGATCACCTTAGAGGAATAATTGAGCTTTCCAGCTATCCAAGTCGTTTAGGAATCACTTACGATACATGCCATGGTTTCGACGCTGGATACGATATAACAACAAAGGAGGGTGTTTCCAGGTTACTCGAAGAGATCGAGAAGAATGTAGGACTTTCAAGATTGAAGATGATACATCTTAACGATTCCAAGTATCCTTTAGGGGAAGCAAAAGACAGACACGAGAGTATAGGAAAAGGGTACATCGGTGAGAAGGGGTTCAGTGTGTTCTTTTCCTTCGAAAATGTAAGGAGAGTCCCTTGGATACTGGAAACCCCTGGGGGAAACAAAGAGCATGCGGAGGATATAAAGACAGTCTTTGAAATCCTCAAAAAATACGGGATCGAGGGATGAAAATGCCCTTCGATGGATTGATGATGAAGAAGGTAACAGATGAGATGAAAAAGGTTGTTGGACAGTTCCTGAAGCAGATATACCAGCCAACCTCCGTAGATTACTTCTTTCTCTTTCAAAACCATACACTCAGGATTTCACTCAATCCCTCCATGTCACACTTATCCATTGTTGAGAAGGAGAAATTCGGATCCAAAATGCCTTCCTCTTTTACAATGTTTCTGAGAAAAAAGCTGAAAGGGGCAAGACTCGAGGAGATCGAGCAAAGGGGACTGGATAGAGTTGCGATATTTCGATTTCATAAAATGGATGAAATAGGAAAAGAGCACGATTACGAATTGATAGTGGAGATAATGGGAAAGTTCTCAAACATGCTGTTGGTAGAAAATGGGAAAATCCTCGATGTTCACAGAAGGATATCGACACGAAAAAGGGAACTACTTCCAGGAAGAGAGTACGTTCCATATCCATCTGGAAAAATAAACATTCTGGAAGAGGATATCGAGACGATCCTAAAAGAACTCGAAGACATACCCATCGATAAATTTCTGTTGAAGAAACTGGAAGGTTTCTCAAATTTTTCGATATCGGAGTTACTTGCGAGGGCAGGAGTGGATTTCACATTCTCCGCTTCCAACATGACACAACCCAGATTTGAAAAAATCAAGAAAGCTGTGGAAAGTTTGAAAAAAGACTATTTCATGGTGGGTGCTTTCGTTTACTTTCGAAACGAGCATCCGTGTGAAATTACCCCTTTCCCTTCTTTGATTCTTTCTCATTTAGCGGAGAAGCATTTTTCCTCCCCGTCAGAAGCCATCAATCTTTTTTACAAATGGAAGGAAGGGAAATCCGCTTTCGAACAGAAGAAAAAAGAGTTGGAAAAGATCGTTGTCACCAGAATCGAGGAATTTGAAAATCTTAAGGGGAAGCTGTTAAAAGAGCTGAAAGAATCAGAAGATTTTGAAAAATACAAGAAGATGGGAGATCTTATGATTTACAGCTTACATGAAATAAAGGATAAGAAGGGTGAGGCGGTGCTAGTTGACTGGGAAACTGGTGAAAAAATTCGTGTGGTTCTTGATAAGGACCCCTCAAAGAAGGCTCAGGATTACTTTGAAAGATATAAGAAACTTAAGAGAAAATATGAAAGGTTGAAAAGTAGAGTACCTGAAATTGAAAGGGAATTGGAGTATCTGTACCAGTTATGGCAGACCATCGTAGACTCGGAAGATGAAGAGACATTAAGAGAGATAGAAGATGAGATGATTTCTGAAGGCATTATAAAAGTGAAAAGAAAAAGGAAGGGGACAATCGGGTATAAACCCAGGGAAACCGTTTTTAAAGGTTTCAAAATACTTATAGGAAAAAACAACAGGCAAAACGATTCCCTCGTAAGAAACGCGTCAGATGATGACTTATGGTTTCATGCTCGTGAAATGCCAGGTGCTCATGTTGTGTTGAAAGTGGAAGGAAAAACTCCCGATGAAGAGGTTATAGAATATGCAGCGGCTCTTGCTGCAGGATATTCAAGGGGAAAACTTTCAGGAAACGTTCCTGTAGATTATACTAAGATAAAATACGTTTCAAAACCGAAGGGTGCAAAACCAGGATTGGTCGTTTACAGGAACCATAAAACATTGGTTGTAAAGCCCCGCAGATTGGAGGAGAATACAGGCTATGGTGGGTTATGAAATATTCGTGAGATCTTATAGGGATACCAACGAAGACGGTATCGGGGATATCCGGGGAATCGAAGAATCTATCTCTTACTTTCTCTCACTGGGTGTGAATCTACTATGGCTCATGCCCATATTCAAATCCCCGTCTTTCCACGGGTACGATGTCATGGATTTTAAAAGTGTCAATCCGCTTTACGGTGATATAGAGGATTTCAAAAGATTGATTTCGACTCTTCATGGTGAAGGAATAAAAGTGATACTGGATTTCCCACTTCAACACACGAGTTCTCTCCATCCCTGGTTTGAAAAAGCCCTCTCCGGTGATGAGAATTTCAGGAATTACTACTTATGGAGCGAAAGAGAAGAAGTTCTCTTAGAGAGGAGAGAGTGGGATGGTCAGCCTGTATGGCATCCCTCACCCTCAGGGCATTACAGAGGGTTGTTCGGAGCGGGTCTTCCGGATTTGAATTACAGCAACGAAGAGGTTTCAAGAAAAATGAAGGAAATTTTGAAATACTGGTTTGATATGGGAATAGATGGCGTGAGATTGGATGCGGCAAAACACATATTCGAAGATTCTAAGCAGAACAAGAGATTCTGGGGAGAGTTCTTGAAAGATTTTGAGGGGAAAATGTTCATTGGAGAAATATGGGCCTCCCAGGATACAGTGGATGAATACGGTGAGATATTCGGATATGTGTTCAATTTTTTGCTTTCATATTCCATAAAAGAATCTGTTAAAAGAGGAGATCCAGATCTGTTGATAGAAGGTATTCAGGAAAGCTTGAAAGACAAGAGCTACATCCCAGTGAACTTTCTCACGAATCACGATATGACAAGACTAGCAGATGAGATAGAGGACGAGAGAAAGAGAAAATTGGCGTTTTCTATCCTGATGACCTTACCTGGTATTCCTTTCATATTCTACGGTGAAGAGCTCGGAATGAAAGGACGTTATGATCCGTTCTTCACAGAAGACGTTCTGGAGCCTTTCCCTTGGAGAGAAACCCTGTACACTAGAGGCCAAACCATGTGGAAGTCCTTTAAATACCTGAGAGCCCATTCCGGATTCTCTGTGGAAGCTAATGAAAGTAGAGAAGATAGTTTATTGAATCACATCAGAGAGTTAGGAAGATGGAGAAGAAGCAATCCCTGGATAGATGTGGCAAGTATTGATGGATTGGAAAGAAGGGGAAGTGCAATCTCCTATGAGCTTGTAGGCGAAAGGAGAATTCGTATCTTTCATAACTTTTCAAAAGAGGAAGTGGAAATTGAAGGAATCCCCTTGAAACCATATGAAAGTTTTATAGCAAAGGGGTGAGAATTCATGAAGTATAAACCTGTATCGGCTTGGAAAATTAGGGACAAAGAGGTCATCGAAAAATTTGCAAAGGATTACTTGGAATTCATGAAAAAAGCCAAGACGGAAAGATTAACCATTTCCATCTTCGAGGATATGCTCAAGGAGAAAGGATTCATTCCCTTGGATGAGTTCACCGGTGATCCTAAGGACATGGCGGTGTACCATATCAACCTCGGTAAAGCCCTTTTTGCCCTCAGAGTGATCGATGATTTGAGAAGCGGTATGAACCTGGTGGTAGCGCACATCGATTCTCCAAGGCTCGATCTAAAACCCAGGCCGCTGATAGAGGAGGAAGAGATCGCTCTTTTCAAAACTCACTACTATGGGGGCATAAAGAAATATCACTGGTTGAACATACCCCTTGCCATACACGGGGTCGTGTACACATCTGAAGGGAAGAAAGTGGAGATACACCTTGGAGAGGATCCTGACGATCCCGTTTTCGCCATCCCAGACATACTTCCACATCTGGATAGAAAGGACAAGAGCGTGAAGGAGAAATTTCAGGCTGAAAAATTGAACCCGATTGTGGGAACGGTCCCTTCAGATGAAGAAAAGGAAGCTGTGAAAATGAACGTCTTGAGGATTTTGAATGAAAAATATGGGATAACGGAAGAGGATCTGATAAGTGCGGAACTGGAGCTTGTTCCCGCCATGTTTCCAAGAGAAGTAGGAATAGACAGGAGTCTCATAGGAGCGTACGGTCACGATGATAGGGTTTGCTCTTTTGCTGGTATCAAAGCTCTGCTCTCTGTTGAAAGCCCCTCGAAGTCCTTCGGAGTGATTCTCTTCGACAAAGAAGAGATAGGAAGCGAAGGAAATACGAGCGCAAAGTCCAGATTTTATCTTAGAGTTCTTAGAAAGATATTGAAAATGCAGGGAGTTTCGGATGTCGAGTACGCACTAGATGAGGTTTTGGAAAAAACCAGCGTCATTTCTGGAGATGTGTGTGCGGGTGTGAATCCTCCATACAAGGAAGTTCACGATATAAACAACGCTCCAAGGCTGGGATATGGAGTCGTTCTGGTCAAGTACACCGGATCGGGCGGAAAGTACGGTTCAAACGATGCCCACGCCGAATTTGTGGGAAAAATAAGGAGAATCCTCAAGGAAAGTGGTGTAGTCTGGCAGGTCGGTCTTCTTGGAAAAGTGGATGAAGGTGGGGGAGGAACTGTTGCTAAATTCCTAGCTGATAAAGGAGCTCAAGTCGTGGATATGGGGCCTGCCCTTCTTGGTATGCATTCACCTTTTGAACTGGTATCTAAAGCCGATCTTTACGAAACGTATCTGGCATACAAAAACTTATTGGAAAAAATGTGATAACAGGGTATCTGATCCACCATGACCGCGTAGGAGGTGATTGTACCGGGCTTTTCTGTAAAAAAATCCTGCCCGGTGAATGCGATGACTCCCGAGAAAATTGTAAGAAGAATAATAGAGTTATTCCCGAGGACTCCGAAGGATAGGGATCCATTCAGGGTTCTTATCAAGACTATATTGAGTCAGAGAACCAGAGATGAAAATACCGATGAGGCTTCCAAAAGACTGTTCTCAAGATATAAAACCGTTGAGGATCTGGCTAAAGCTTCCCCTGAAGATCTATACGATCTCATAAAGCCAGCTGGGATGTACAGACAAAAAGCTGCCAGGATCATCGAGGTCTCCAGAAAAATACTGAAAGACTTTTCAGGCAAGGTTCCTGACAGTTTAGAAGATTTAACAAAGCTTCCTGGTGTTGGTAGAAAAACAGCTAACATCGTACTTTGGGTATCCTTCAAAAAACCTGCCATCGCTGTAGATACCCATGTTCACAGAATAAGCAACAGACTGGGTCTTGTTAAAACCAAAAAACCTGAAGAGACGGAAGTCTCTTTGATGAAAATCCTTCCCAGATCACTCTGGGGGCCTTTAAATGGCTCTATGGTGGAATTTGGAAGAAGAATATGTAAACCCCAATCTCCAAAATGTTCCATTTGTCCTCTAAAGGATGAATGCGATTACTACCATCGATTTCGTGCTTCAAAATCGAAGGAAAATTCCCCGGGTTGAAC
>MZGO01000056.1 GCA_002084985.1 Thermotoga sp. 4484_232
TATGAAATACTCCGATTTTTCCCTATCCATAGAGTATTTTTCATACTCTATAGAGAATTTCCCATAGCCACTCTTCCTTCTTCCTCCCCAGCCACTTATTGCCCTGTATTCGAGGGATGTTAGTATCTTTTCAATCTCGGGATGATCGATGAAAAAGTAAAAGCCACTCTCTCTGGATATGTGAAGCTCCTCGTTGAAGAAAAGCTCCGGTTCGTTATTCATTCGACCTATTCTGACCCGTGGCCTTACAACCGATACAAAATGTCTGTTGAGATCTTCATGGAATTTTTCAACATAGCTTTTTTCGACATTTCCCTCTTTGAGAGCTTTTTCAATCATCCTTGGAGCTTCCTCTTTTTGTATAAAACCTTTAATTCCTCCTGCTAGGCGTGAAATAGGAATGTAAAGTTTATCCTTTATAAATGGGAAGGCTGATGAAAGAATGAGTTTATTTGCGTCAAAGACTTCTCCCCATGCCTCGATATATGAGGTGTAGATCTCTGCAAACAATCTATCAGAAGGAATGTAGTTCATGAGTTTTTTATGATAACCCCCAATTTGTTCTCCCCCTACGATCACAGGAGAGTGAAAGTGCATCTTCACCAGGTACAAAGCTATCACTCCTCAGCATTTTTAAATATGTATTCCCACATTTCTTTCACGATTTCGCTGGTGTCTTTTTCCTTTACTTCGAAATCCTTTTCTGCTATTCCTTCTTTGGTTATCTTGTACACTTTAGCATTCATAAGCTCAAATTTCACTTTACCGTAGCCTCTCGATACACTTCCACCTATTCCATCCAACTCAAGGAGCCTTATACCATCAAAAAGCCACGGAAGGTTGATTTTAAACAATTCCTCATCGTCCACTTCATAGACTATTTCGACATCGAATTTAACTCCTCTTGGTATTCTCTCCATCTGTCTTGGATTAGCTTTTGCCGTCAATCTGTTTATAGAGTTTTCGTATTTGATCTCTGTGAAACTTGGTATGTCCATTTTCTTTAAAGTCTTCACACTATCATTATCAAGAAATGCATCTCTCACAATTACCCTACCTGGTCTTGGAGGATTTGTCACGGATGCACCAAAAAGAGAGCAAACAGGACAATGTTCCTCTTGACAGGAATGATATTCCTTGTTGAAGAACTCAATTGCATTTTTATTCTCACTAATCGTGAAGTATTTCTTTTCAAGAAGAGATCGCATTTTACCCTTCAAACTGCTGCCAGGTATATACGGCTCCCCCGTTATTGGATCCTTCACGACCGGGTTGTCAACATCTCCAATTTCGAATGTCTCTTTGGAACTTCCCACATGTATTCCGGTTAATGCTTCCATCTTGTAATTCAAGACAACTTTTGCGAGGATTTTCCCTGTTTTGAAAGAAGCTTCAGCACACATACTATCTACCTCCCGCGTGACATGGTATTCATCACTTCTTTGTATTTCATACCGGCTATCAAAGCTTGAAGAAATATCTTTAATTTATTGAAGATTTCTTCCTTCTTCTCATCTCCCGCTTCGATCATCTCATTGCAAGCACCGATGAGTACTTTCCTTAGCTCTTCCAGCGTTTTTTTCTCTTCTTTTCCTTTCTTATCCATTTTTCTTGATATATGGTACAAAAGCAGTATTTTCGCTTTGACAATGCTGGCGTTGCCCGTATAATTGATCTTTCTCACAATGTCGTATAGATTTCTGACGAAGCTGGAGTACCCTTGACCGTCTCCTTTGCCCCCCGAGAGTTTTTCGACGATATCTTGAGCCCGTTTTTCGATATCCTCAAAATCCATACTCGAAAGGTTCATCTTATCTCCTCCTTTCTGCTCAAAAGTTCAAGATACTCCAGAGTGGAGAGCACAAGATCAGAGTGTGCCTTCCCCACAAAGAACTTAGGAAGTTCTTTATACCACTTATACAACCTTCCCCTTTCTTCCTCTTTTGCTGACCTCACAATCCCCTCGAAAATTCTGGATATTGTGTATCGAAGCATAACGATTTTTTTGACTTTCTCTTGAGCCCTTTCTGCTTTTTGGGAGAGGATCCATAGAATCTTCCAAAGGGTGGTTCTTCTTATTAAACTGTTTTTCTCAGGATCGTTCACATTGAAAAGAAACAGCGTTTCTCCACCAAGATTTATGTGTTCAGAGAATAGGTCTAAGATTTTCCAGAAATCGTTTGAGAAATTAAATGTTCTTTTGAAAACGGTTATCTTCCCTTTTCTATTTCTTTTTGATAATTCCAAGTTATCTTGTGCACGCTCAACTGCGATTCGAACGGGATAATTTCTTGGTACGATCGATATTCCTGAAGATATCGTTATGTTCTCATTTGCAAAGAACTCTTTGAACTTTTCTTCAATTTTGAAAGCAAGAGGGATGATCGCTGAAAAGTGACCAACGACTATGAGATCATCCCCTCCAACATAGAGTATGAATTTATCTGGCTTTTTCTCGATCCTGTTCCAAAGCCTTTTTGGTTCTTCTATATCGCTCTTCACGATTTTAGAAACTTCGTTCCTAAAGAAAATATCTAGTCTTATGGAAAACTCCGCAAATCTGGAAAGAGAAGGTTTTTCATTCATCAGTTCTTCTATTAATTTTCCAACATCATCCATGTCCATGGCCATATAGGCAAGAAAAGGGGCCCCTGGCCCACTTTTAGCAATGACGTCGAATTCTTTACTTTCGTATCCCAGCTCGTAAGGTATATGATGAAACGATCTGATACCACTAAGGAGATCTTTGGGATTTTCATTTAAAAGATCCTCGATGCTTTTCACATAAATTAAGATATCCCCCCTGCCCACATTCCATTCCTCGTTCCTTGAGAGGTACACTTTTCCTTTTCCCAATTTTTCTAAAACATCGTTCATGAAGGAGCAAAGTTCACATAGTCTGTATTTTTTCCCATCGATCACTAGAGTGTCCCATCTCTTTCTGAAAAGATTCATCCTCATTTCGTTGAAACCACACAGATCGCATATTTCGCTTTCATCTTCATTATAGTTGAACATCTCTTCAAACTGATCCCTGAAGGGTAATTGCTTGCTTCTTTCCATCCTTTTCATTAAATCTTCTGACACTTTTTTGAAGTTTTTGGTATCGCTTGGAGAGAACTCAACCGATGCGGAATGTAGTAAAAGGTTCCCATCTGTTAAGAAAAAGAGGGACCTGCTGTACCTATCCAGGATCTTCCTGAGAGTATCTTTTACACTTTGTGTGTTTGGAAGGACACTTAAGATGAACCCCCCACTTGTTACCAAGAAATTGAAATCGGTAACATGAAGTCCCCTTATGAGATCTTCCTTTATCAGAGGAGCTAATAGGCTTATGAAAAAGGATCTTCCCATCAGAAATCTCAAAGCTTTTTTCATACCAACATGATATAGAAATTTTTGTATACCTGATATGTCTATCTCCAGAAGTAAAAAGCATTTCTCGTTTTCTGAAACCTTACCAAAGGGGAAATTTCTCAGGTCTTCGTATTTCTCCAAGAGATAATGATAGATCGCAACGGCAAAAGCGGCCGTCAGCTTCTGATGGGAATACAGCGAGGTTTCCACAGGACCGCTCATGGTTGTCTCAGGGATGTTTATAAGGAAGGTTCGAGATATAACGTCAAGAAAACCTAGAGGTACTTCTTCGGCCTTCATGGAAGAAAACAATACTTTCAGAGTTTGAAGGAAGTTTTCAATATCTTCTTTTGAATAATCTATTTCTCTACGTTTTCCATTTCTTAGAGTGGAGAATATGTTCACCATACGACTGGTCCCCTTCTCTTCATCTTCCCTTTCGAGAGCTGAGCTGATGTTGTCCGCCTGCGATATTATCTCGGCAAGTATCTTCTTTTCACCACTAAGAGCTGATGGCTTCCATTCAAGGGGAGTAATCTTTGATTCATGGTGATGAGATGCTATTTCTGCTATGTCTTCTGGTAAGAATTCTCTCAAGATATTGTACGTTTCTTCATAATGCCTTTCCCCTTTTCTTCCAGCCCTGAAAACGAGTTTCCCAACATCGTGAAGAAAGGAGCACAAAGCAAGAAGCTCAACATCATTCAAAATTGATCCCTCCCCATTATTAACCGAAAACTATCCGTTCCACCAACTCTGGAATAACGTTTCTCTTACTTTCACTATATCTGAGAAAAGTTTTGTACTTTACTTCTTCTCTCGAATTTACTTTTTCCAGCTTCACTTCCGTGATGTTGCATTCAAGACCAGCATGAGCCATGAAGTTTCTCTTAATAACCTCCTCACTTGCGGGTGTTTTCAGTAAAGATCTGAGGGGCTTCCAATCGAAAGTGATGTTACGATTTGAACGATCGATAGCCTCTTTTTCTATGCTGTTCAATTCTCTCTCAAGAAATGCTCTAACCTTTTGATCAAAGATCTTCCCCCCGATTTCTCTGATTTCTTGTATGGATAGCGCGTTCTTTCTAATCTCAGGAACCATATTTATCAGCGTGTGAAGTTTAAGGAGGATCTTGAATTCATTTCCAAATTTAAGGCACCTCTTTATGGTATTCCCCTCGATTTTTATATGGCTTTTATAAACTCTTAGAACATCATCTATTACTCTTTTCACATCATCAGGTTCTGGGAAAAAGGTTGTGAAAACCAGTGGAAAACCAAAGTAGAGAGAAGCCATCCATGCGTTCCACATTTTTCTACAGCGCTTAACTATACTTTTAGAAAGATACAATTCCTCTTCATTCAATTTTCTATAGTTTTCCTTTGTCTTCTCGATCGTATAGAGATCCAAAAGATATATCTTCGAAGATATGTAATCATCTGAAGGCCTAAAAAACAAATTTGCCCTTTCAACAATGTGAACGTTTGTGATTTGATCTTGGATAGGTGGTTCGGAGTTGTAAACGATCAGAGAAACTTTTTTGCATATACCCATTGTTTCTAATATTTCCTTGACGACTCTGTAAGTCATGAGTGTCATGTAATTGAGACCGTGTGTTACGTCAAGATGAACCTCCATATCACTTTTGGGAAGCTTTGCTAACAGCTCATAAAGAACAATGTTGTAAAAGTCCATCAAATCTCCTATAAACCTTCCATTTTGAAAACTACCACTTCCTGGGGCAACAATTATTTCCACATCTTTCACACCAAGTTCTTTTAGGAACGAATATCCTTCGCCTTTAACGTGCTTTACGACTGCTTCATAATCTTCAAAAGATCCTGTTAGGGTATCTGGAAGTATCACAAAAGAAACATCGGGTTTGATCTCTTCTTTGATGACGGGAAGAGTAGATCTAGCAGAGAATTTTCTACCGTTAAGGAAATAAACTGTTTTTTTCCAGACCTTGAAATTCCCCCATGGTGAGACGAGGACCTTCAGCAAGAGATCTCACCTCATAATTCTATTTTAACCATTATGTCACTCATTTTGCAACCATATTTTCGACATGGAAATTCGGTTGTATTCGTTCAATTCAATCGCTAGGAAAGCACAACATCCCTCAAATTTTTCTCCTTCTATTTTTATAACTGGTTTTACAATAACATCCACAAGATCTTTCACCTCTTCTTGTAAGCGCTTCCTGTAACTTCCTCTCGGTTGCATGCATCCTAAGATGACCCGTTTGAAAAGTTTTCTTGCTTTTTATCGAAATATTC
>MZGO01000057.1 GCA_002084985.1 Thermotoga sp. 4484_232
ACGCTTTCATCGTAGTACACTTTTGCAGCCTCACTTATAGGCCCCCACTGTGAAACCGCAAGTCCGTTGTAAAGAGTATCTATTATCGCTTCCTTGTTTATGGCATGTGCAACAGCTCTTCTGAAGTACTTGTTCCTGAACCATTTTCTCTTCACAGGATCTGGGCAGTTCCAGTTGAAAGTAACAAATTGTGTTCCAAAGTTTGGGCCACCCATTCCAACGATCCAGCCTTTTTCCTCCGCTTTTTCTTTGATTTCTGCGTATTCTGTACCTCTGGGAGCATAGACATCGACTTCACCGTTTTCGAAGGCAAGCTTCTGTGCATCCTGCGTGGGTATTATCTTGAATATTATCCCATCAAGGTATGGAAGCTGCACTCCATTCTTATCTTTCTTCCAGTAGTATGGGTTCCTCTCGAGTTTCACGTACTGATCTGGAACGTACTCGACAGGAATGTAAGGGCCAAGTCCCACAATTTCATGCTTGTTGATGGCATCAACACCCCAGAGCTCTTTGAACTTCTTCTCCTTGACGTACGGCTCTGCTATATGCTTCGGCCAGAGAACGAGTCCTCCAAGATATCTCACGGCCAGCCTGTAAACTTCTTTGAAGGGTCCTGCATATCGTTTGGTATATCCGGATTGAAGTAAACATCGTTTATCGTGAAGACAACATCATCTGCTGTAAATGGAGTCCCATCACTCCATTTGACACCTTTTCTGAGATGCCATGTTATCACCATGCTACCATCGTCTTTGACTTCGATCTCCCATTTCTCAGCGAGTGCTGGATAGATCCTCGCGTAGTTATCCATTTCTATGAGTGATCCAGCGAATCTCCCAATTACGTCAGTTGAGCTTGTCTCTTGAGCCACGATGTCGTTACATGTTCTGGGGCCTGAAAGTGTCGGAACTATCAAATATCCACCTTTCTTCCCCGTTGCGTCTGCTCCCAGGTACTTTTCACTGTAAGCAAATGGCGAAAGTTCTGCCAGAGCAAAGAATGCGAATGATACTAAAACTGCCAGAATGAGGAACTTTCTCATTCCTTAACACCTCCTTCTTTTGCCACCAGGTGACATGCGACCCGGTGGTTTTTAGAAACCTCCACGAGAGGAGGATACTCTCTCTCGCATATTTCCATTTTGTAAGGACACCTTGGATGAAAGAAACAACCGCTTGGTCTGTTTATGGGACTCGGCACTCCTCCCGTTAGTATTATCCTTTTTCTCTTCCTCTCTACCTCAGGATCCGGTATTGGGACAGCGGATAAAAGCGCCTTTGTATAGGGATGAAGGGGATTTTCAAAGATCTCTTCTGTTTCTCCCATCTCCACGATTCTTCCAAGATACATTATACCTACCTCATGACTGATGAATCTTACGAGCCCCAGATCGTGCGATATGAAGAGATACGAAAAGTGTTTTTCTTCCTGGAATTTGATGAACAGATTTATTATCTGAGCCTGTACAGAAACGTCCAAGGCAGATGTTGGTTCATCCAATATTAAAAGATCTGGATCAATCGATATCGCCCTCGCTATCGCAATTCTTTGCCTTTGACCACCACTGAACTGATGGGGATATCTATCAAGGTGATACGGTTTTAAACCGATACTCACTATAATATCTCTTGCCATCTCGTACGCTTCCTGTTTTGAATCAGCGAGCCCATGGAAGAGAATGGGTTCTGTTATTATCTCACCAACGGTCATTCTGGGATTCAGAGAGCTCATCGGATCCTGGAATACTATCTGCATTCTTCTCCTGAAGGGAAGGAGTTCTCTGTAACCAAGCTTTGATATGTCGCTTCCATCAAAAAGAATCCTACCATCTGTGGGATCAGTCAATCTGAGAACAGTACGTGCAGTCGTTGTTTTACCGCATCCAGATTCTCCAACCAACGCAAAGGTCTTACCCTTTTTTATTTCAAAAGAAATATCGTCAACAGCTTTTACGTATCCGACAGTCCTCTTTATCAAAAATCCTTTTCTTATAGGGAAGTATTTTTTCAGATTCTCAACCCTCATTATTACATTATCGATGGTGGATCCCCCCATTACGGTAGTACTTCGAACCCATGCCTTCTGAGTTTTTCCACGATTTCCTCACGTGTTAAAAAATTGTCGTCGTATTCTATACCGGCAACTCCTGCTTCAACGACGATATCCACATTGAGAACACCTTCTATAACTTCTTCCACCGTATCCTGATGGAGATTCTTGATCATGAAATATTGAAGTCTCTTCAAATACAGGCACCTCCTTCTAATACATCTCCTTCTCTTATGAGTCTTCCATTCTTTGCTTCTGAAAAAGACAAGACTTTTTTTCCAAGGATTTTACCATCTCCTGTTTTAACCCAAGCACCTTTCTCCTCTATTCTCAATACCATTCCTGGTATACCTTCACCACCGTTCTTCTTCATGTCCTTAACTTCGAAGAGTTTTACGATCTGATTTTTGAAAAGAGCTCTAGCTCCTGGTACAGGATCGTAAGCTCTTATTTTATTCTTCACTTTCTCAGACGTTTCAGAAAAATTCACAAAAGTATCTTCCTTTTTTATCTTGGGAGCGTAAGTTGCCTTACTGTCATCCTGAGGAATGAAAACCACCTTGTTATGAGAGAGAAGCTTCAAAAACTCATCGGCCGCTTCTTTTGCGAGATCTATGAGTTTTACGTACACATCCCCGAAAGTTTCAAAATCTCCAATTTCTAGAGTTTTTTGAAGCGCTATTGGGCCTGCATCCAACTCTTTCACCATTTTAAAAATCGTGATTCCCGTTTTCCTCTCTCCGTTCTCTATTGCCCTTTGGATTGGAGCAGCCCCCCTGTATTTTGGAAGAAGAGAAGCATGAACATTGTATGCTCCGAGCTTTGGTATTTCCAATACGGTTTCCTTTAGGATCTTACCGTAGGCGGCTACCAGCAAAACATCGGGATCTTTTGACTTGATGAATTCCACAGTTTTCTCTTCATTTATAGTGGATGGCTGGATCAATGGAATTCCGTATTTCTCCGCCACCACTTTAACAGGAGGTACAAGCACCTTCTTACCTCTTCCCCCTTTTCTATCAGGTTGTGTAACGACTCCCACGATATTCCAGGAATGGGCCAGATGTTCTAATATATGAGAGGCAAAATCAGGTGTTCCAACAAACACTATTCTCAAGGTCCTTTCACCTTGCTTTCGACAGTATCTAACACCTCTTTCTTCCCTTTTAAAATCATCTCGACTATATCACTATTGTACTTTTCGTCGATTATCTCCAGATTTTCTCTGTAGCTGTACACAATTCCAACTTTTGAAATGGGTATGATGAATTTCCTCTTCTCTTCTCCTGAAAACAACTCTCTCTCCAATCTTTTCACCAAAGTATTCAACCCTTCCCTCTTCAGAGCGGAGATGAAAACAGCATCGGGATACTCCAGACTCAGTTTCTCTATTCTATCACGTGTACACATGTCTACCTTGTTGAACACCAGTATCTTCTTTATGCTATCAGCCTTTATCTCTCTTAAAACGTCATAGCAAGCTTTCAACTTGTTCTCCATGTGAACATCCGAGACGTCCACCAGAATGAGAATAAGATCCGAGAAAGTTATCTCTTCGAGTTTCTTCCTGAGAACCGATATTCTATCTTTTATTCTCCTTCTCTCCTGCTCTAAAAGTTGTTCACCTGGACCCCTTGTGCCTATACCTCCCCCCAATCTTGAAAGTTCTTCACCCTTTCCCACGATTCTCGGAAGCTTGTATTCAAGCTGGGCCATTTCAACCTGAATTTTTCCTTCTTCACTTGTCGCGTGATGTGCAAATATTTCCAATATGATCTGCGTTCTATCCAAAACTTTCATCCCAGTGATATCCTCTATGTTTCTTGCTTGTATAGGATTCAATTCTCCATCTGCGACTATCAAATCAGCTTTCATCAACTCTTTCAGATTCCTTAATTTTTCAATTTTTCCCTTTCCCAGATAATACCTTGAATCAGGTTTTTTCCTTTTCTGCACAACCCAATCCAAAACCTCGATATCCAACGTCTTACACAGGTTTTCGAGTTCTTCCAAGGATTCATCGACACATACATGGTCGTCTGAATCTATGCCGATCAGAATCGCTTTTCTACCAGAAAAATTATTCTTCTCCATCATCTCCCTTTTTCTCCCCCTCTTTCTCCTCCTCCCCTTCCTCTTTAGGTTTCATTAATCTGACGTAGGAAGAAGGAATTATGGTGCTTATGGCATGTTTGTAAATAAGACTCTGTTGATTCCCACTCTCCAATAGAACGGTGTAACTATCGAATGATCTTATGAACCCTTTCGTTTGAAATCCATTTACAAGGTACACTTTTACTTCTATTTTGTTGACTCTGAGGTGGTTCAAGAACCTATCTTGAAGGTTAAACTTTTCCGCCACTTTGTATCCCCCCATGAAAGAATTTTTCAATGCATTCAAATTATAGTATATCTGCAAAATACCTTAAGCCCATGCATCAGGGCTTCAGGGAACCTTTCAAGTACCATTTCATACGCGATCACCATGATTTCTCTTACTGAAATCTCGGTATACTCAAATTTTTGATTTTTCAAATTGCGTTCGAATCTATTATACAACGTTATCTGTTCGTATTATGGTTCTCGATATCGCAAAATCGCATCGATCATTAATACTCGTATTATACTCATAATACTGGGATCGATAAACTCGATATTTCCGAGGAGGGAAGGATGTGAAGATCATTTTTGAAGGGAAACCTCTTAAAACCTTCCACATGAATATGTACGAAATCAAAAAGAGTGTGGAAGCGGAATTTTCTTTCGTGCAAATATGGGGAACCTCAGATGAGATCGATGATCTCAAGAAAGGTTTGGAAAAGAGTTTTTTAACTTTCCCTCCTCCCTTCATCGAAATAGGTGGGGGAGTCCTTTTCTCCGTTATGACCGGTGGGGTGAAGAAGAATTCTCTGGAGCAACTGAGAAAAATCAAGGTACCTTCTCCTTTGAAACCCCAAAAATTGTTTTCAAAACCGAGGAACTTCGTGAAGCTCTCAGGAATCGCGCGCCTTGAAGCTTTGTTTTTAAAGGAATTTTTAGGCGAGAGAGAAAAGGAGGTGTTCCTGGAGATCTCAAAAGGTGTTGACAGACTTCTTCTGGGAAGAATAGCGGGTGAAATGCCATCTTATAGGGAAATGGAGGAATTTTCAGGTTTTTTTAGAGCAAATATCTTGAAAAGATTGGAGGGTACATCAGAGACAGCGGATCTTCTAACTTACATGAACGTTTTCTCAAAAGAAAGGGTCTCTATAGATGATATACTTGACAGGTTAGAAAGATTGGAATTTTTTAAATTTCTGGATGTATTGAAAAGAATATATTGAGAGGTGTTGAGATGAACTTTGAAAAGTCGGAATTTGTGGATAGAGTCAGGATCTTCGTAAAAGCAGGTGACGGTGGGAATGGATGTGTAAGTTTCAGAAGGGAAAGGTATGTTCCCAAAGGTGGACCGGATGGAGGGGATGGTGGAGACGGTGGGTTTGTGATATTGAGAGCGAATCCGAACATCTCCACCCTCTTATCCTTTGTTGGAAAGAAAAAGTTCATAGCTGAGAACGGGAAAAATGGGAAAGGGAAGAAAATGAAGGGAAGAAACGGTAAGGATCTAATACTGGATGTTCCCGTTGGGACCATCGTGAAAGATCTTGGAACAGGGGAAGTGCTGGCAGATATGAATACACCCTGGAAAATGGTGTGTGTTGCAAGAGGTGGAAGAGGTGGTAGGGGAAATCATCATTTTAAAACACCAACCAGGAGAGCTCCTAGGATTTTTGAGAAAGGCGAAAAAGGCGAGAGAAGATGGCTGGAGCTTGAACTGAAGATTCTCGCAGATGCCGCTCTAGTTGGATATCCTAATGTGGGGAAATCCTCCCTCATAGCCAGAATGAGTAATGCCAGACCGAAGATAGCAAATTATCCTTTCACAACGCTCATACCCAACCTGGGAGTTGTTAGATTGGACACGGATAAGGAATACATCGTGGCGGATATCCCAGGTTTAATAGAAGGTGCAAGTGAAGGAGCAGGGCTCGGTAACGTTTTTTTAAGACATGCGGAGAGGTGTTCCGTTATCCTTCATGTCATCGATATAAGCGGATTTGAAGGAAGAGATCCAGTTGAGGATTACAGGGTGATAAGGGAAGAGATGAGAAGATATGCAAAAAGCCTTTTAGAGAAACCCGAGATAGTGGTAGCCAACAAGGTGGATCTGGTACGTGATAGAGAGGATCTCATTGAGAAGATCGAAATTTTGAGAAAAATATCCGGCACAGAGGTTCTAACGACATCGGCTGTTACCGGGGAGGGCGTAAGGGAATTAATGTGGAAAGTTTGGGAATTCGTTGAAAACGCCAGAAAAGAACTTCAGCCTGTTACAACTGAAAAGTTCAAGAAACCTCCTGCGTTGTGGAGAAGGTTACCTGAGAAGATTTCCATCCATGTTAGAAAACTAGGAGATGGGGAGTACGAGGTCTTTGGAGAGGATGTGCAGAAATGGCTCGAAAGATACGATATCTCGGAGAGAGATGTGAGGATCATGTTTCTGGAAAAGCTTGAGAAAAACGGCCTTTCAAAAATTCTCAAGGATGTGGGGGTAAAAGATGGTGATACTGTCTACATTGGAGATTTCACCTTCGAATACAAAGATTGAGAGATTGGGTATATTCGGTGGTAGTTTCAATCCCCCTCACAATGGGCACATAATAATAGCGAACTACGCATTGGAAATACTGAAACTGGATCTTCTACTGGTAGTTCCCACATTTCGTCCCGCTCACAAACCCGTTTCTTCCCTCGCACCTTTTGAAAAAAGATATGAATGGCTTCGAAAGATTTTCAGAGGTAACGAAAAAATATTTGTGAGTTCTTTTGAAAGAGATAGGGGAGATGTTTCCTATTCGATATACACTGTTGATCACTTTTCAAGGCTCTATTCCACCAAACCGTATTTCCTGGTGGGAGAAGATGTTCTATCCTATATAGAAAGATGGTACAGGTACGAAGAACTATTGAAAAAAGCGTATCTTGTAGTGTATCCGAGATACTGTGGAAAGCCTTACCACGAACGTGCAAAGAAAATTCTGGGTGACCTGTTCGATGACATCATCTTTTTGGAAACACCACTTGTTCAGATATCTTCAACCGATATAAGAAGACGGATAAGGGAAGGCTTACCAGTGAGTGGTATGGTCCCGGAAGTGATAATGGAGGAAGTGAAGGAGGTGTACAGGTATCTGGAAGGAGATAAACGTTAAGAAAAAGGTACTACCGGGAAACGTTGGGCTTGCTCCCATGGCCGGAATAACGGATAAAGCCTTTAGAACTATTTGCAGAGAATTTGGAGCTTCTTTCTCATATTCAGAAATGATCAGCGCAGATGGTTATATAAGAGGATCTTCAAAAACGAAGGATTTTTTACCGTACGATGAGGACTTCACGGCTGTTCAAATATTCGGATCGGACCCCTTTTTACTATCGGAAGCGGCTGCTGAGCTCTCCGAGCAGTTCGACTGGATAGATTTGAACGCCGGATGCCCTGCGAAGAAAGTTATCAAGAAAGGAGCGGGAGGTGCTCTAATAAGAGATTTGAAAGAATTAAAAAAAGTTGTGAGAGAGCTGAGAAGGAATATAAAAGGTGTTTTTTCGGTTAAAACGAGGCTTGGTTGGGAAAAAAACGATTTTGAAAGGATATACAGTATACTATCAGAGGAAGATGTCGATCTTGTGGCCGTTCACGCAAGAACTGTGCGTCAAGGCTTTGAAGGTAAGGCCAGTTGGGAGGATCTTAGCTTCCTGAATTCCGACGGGCCTCCTGTTTTCATAAGTGGAGATATTCTATCTCCCGAAGATGCGAAGAAGGTTCTGATGATGACGAATTGCCAAGGTGTCATCGTTGCAAGAGGAGCTGTTGGAAGACCGTGGATATTCAAGCAGATCAGGGATTTCTTTGCCAGAGGAATGTACGAAGTTCCGTCTCTTGAGGAAATCAAAGATGTAGCCTTGAGACACCTGGATCTTTTGAAGCATTACAAGGGTGAGAAGAAAGCGGTTAAGGAGTTCAGGAAATTCATATCGGGTTACACAAGGGACATACCAAACAGCAGGAAGTTCAGAAGGAAAGTCATGGAGATCGAAGATTTTAACTCGCTAAAAAAGTTGTTGGACGTTTTTTTCAGAGAACAATGTATAATCTAAGCGTACAAAACTGGGGAGGGGTCCCATGCCGTTCTATCGCTACGTGGCCTTTGATGGTTCAGGAAGAAAGATAAAAGGAGTAATGGAAGCGGAAAGCGAATTGAGAGCAGCGAACGTTCTAGGGGAAAGAGGGTTGGCTGTCGTCTCTTTGAAAGAAGTTAAGAGAAGGAAGACCTTTGTGCTCTTTCCGATATCCACAAGGGAACTCGCTTCGTTCTCCAGACAACTCGCCACGATGATATCTGCTGGCGTCAGGATAAAAGAGGCTTTAACGATCCTAGCAAGACAGGAGATGTTTTCAAGGAGATTCAGAAAAGTTCTCTTGGAGATCATAATAGATTTGGAGACAGGATCTTCCCTTGCAGAAGCTCTATCGAATAGAAGAGTTTTCGACCCTGTGTTCATAAACCTCGTTGCCGCAGGAGAAGAAGGAGGTGTCCTGGATAAATCGATGGAAAAAGCAGCTGAATTCTATGAGAGCTCCAAAAGGCTCCAAGATGAGATAAAATCCGCCATGGCTTACCCAACCTTTGTTCTGGTCTTCGCTATAATCATCGTCATGGTGATCAGTTTCTACATCTTGCCCAACCTGATAAAAGCCTTTGGAGGAGAAGTTCCCTTATCCCCCACCGTTTCGTTTCTCATGAACGTGAACAGAAATTTGAAAACTAATTGGCCTGTTGTATCGATTGTTGCAGGTCTCGTGATAATAGGGTTCGTGATTCTGATGAAATCAAAGGCTGGTATTTACATAAAAGATGTCTTGTCTCTTCTGTTTCCTCCCGCCTTGAAGATAAGGAAAGCCATGGGGCTTGAAAGATTCACAAGGACTCTGGGTGTTCTCATCGGAAGCGGAGTCAGACTAACAGATGCCATAGAGATGTCTGCCAAAGCTTCCAACAATCTGGCCATAATCTCGAAGGCTGAGCAGATAATAGACAGTGTCAGAAAAGGTGAATCGCTGAGAAACGCATTCGCTGAGAGTAACGTTTTTCCTCAGCTCGTCTACGAAATGGTTGGAACAGGTGAGGAGACCGGAAAGCTGGACGAGGTTCTTCAGAAAGTGGCCGATTTCTACGAAGATGTTGTGAGAAACAGCATCAAAAGATTGATATCGCTCGTGGAACCGATAATGATAGCAGGGGTTGGAGGATTCATTGCTTTCCTGGCTTATACTATATACACAACCATATTCCAGATGGAGCAGATGATCGGAAGGTGATCGTGTTGAGCTCTTTAGAGATTCTGATATCATTGGTTCTCATCGCTCTGATAGGATTTCTCGCGATGATTGCGATTCCCACTATCACATACGATGGTATAAGAGATAAATACAATCCCTATATCCTAAGGGCCATGATAGAGAAGAATGTGAGAAAGACAAGGGAGAACAAAGGTATCCTCGTGATAAAGAAGGATGTTATGTTATTAATCGAACCTTCTAAAATTGATAAAATTTCTTTGAAAAATTTCAAGATAGAGAAGATCATCTGTTCTCAACCGACAAGGCAGATCATAAGGTTCATAAACGGGGATATATCCCTGGCAGGAAGTATACTGGGAAAGGATTGGAGATTAACCATCGAGCCAGTTACAGGAAGAATAAGAGTCCACGTACCTTAGGTGAGGTGAAGTGATGTGCAGATTTTTTACAACAACATCACGGTCTTGGATATTGGAGTCAGAAGATTGGAGGCTCTGAGAGCTAAGAAAGTGGGGACGAAGATCAGAGTGTTACAGAGGGATTTTCTTCTGCCAGAATTCGAGGAAAAGAAAGAAAAAAAGTTGAAGGAGCTCTCGAAAAAATACGCTGTCGATGTTGAGGATCTGGTGATTTACAGTTTCCCTATAGAGAACATTCTTTTCATGAATTTGAACGTCCCACCGAAGATGGATAAAAGGATGATAAAGAATTTCGCCTTGAT
>MZGO01000058.1 GCA_002084985.1 Thermotoga sp. 4484_232
ATATGAGGATGAAGCTATCTTGATATGTTGCAGTGTAGAGGGAAGATATGGAAATGGTGTTGGCTCTTGTTAAGTTTTTGGTGTACAACGTGTATGTGATATTGCCTTATTTTTTCTCTTATCTCATATTTTTGTCACTTTTGCCCCGATTTCTGGAACACCTCCCCTTTTCTCTTGACACGAAAGGCCTTTTTTGAGAAAATATAAAACGTCTGGGGACGTGGTGCAGCCCGGTTAGCATGCCGGTCTGTCACACCGTACAATCCCGATAACAGCTGTATCTCCACTAGTTTTTTTATGGGAATCACGTTGAATTTCACGTTCTTTTCGAGTAGTTCCACTTCTTTGTTTATTAAATCAAGCGTTTCATTTCTGATTTCTTTGAGCTGTTCATCGTTGTTTTTTGAGATATTTGCATCTAGCATCCTTTTGAACATGCCCCACATGAAAAGTCTGTAGGATCTTGAACACCATATGTTATCGAATTCCTCGGCAACTGTGGCTTTCCTTTCTAGTTCTTCCGAAGTTTCTGCCCACTTTTTTTCCGCTTCGAGCGAGGACAACCCTGTTTCTATAAAATATTCGAGCGCTTCTTGGAAACGGGTTTTCACAACCAATTTATCTCTCAACCTTTCAAAATAATTTTCTAATTTTCTCAAACTCTCTTCCGCAAGTTTCAAATTTTTGAGAACGAGCTCTCTTCTCACCTTGTCTGTAGGATCTGTGTCTTCAATCCTCTCATCGTAGTAATATGGAACTTCACACACGAGTTCGAAAACATCGGGATTGAAATTCTTAGCAAATCCATAGCTGCTGTTACCACTCTTTATCATCTCAGCTGGATCTTTATCGGTATATTTTTCGTAGTAGTCGTAAGTCTGTTCAACTGTGGGCATAAGATAAACTGCATCATCCAGTTTCACAGCATATGGCATTTCAGGTTCTCCAAGACTCAGAGGAAGATCCCTATCTTTCACTACCTTCTGGTATATTGGATACAGAAGGAGCGCTTCTTCCGTGATGTAATAGTAGACTCCTCCAAATCCCGCATTGTGTAGACTGTAGATAAAATCAGGCTTTTCGGATTCTATGATTTCCATGAGTGCTTTTGTCTCAGGTATGGGATCTTGAAAATTCAGGGTTTTGTACTTTATGGGGAAGGTCCATTCTACCTGCTGGTTCCCAGCGGGTCTGTAATAATTCAAGACGTAGGCTTTGAAAGATTCGGGCGTTTTGAACCATCCTTCGTTCAGCCTCGCACCATCGGGATCCGCCACCTTCACGATGTACCAGGTGAAGTTGAATGTCTTTCGCAACTCATCATCTTCCACCAGCTTCCAGGATAGATAATCGAGCATCAAACTACCAACCGGTTCGTTCGGATGAGGGAAAGCGTACAGGAGAGCCTTCAAATCACCATCACCTATTTTCAAACAAAGGATGGGATCACCATCTCTCGATTTCCCTATTTCCATCAATTTCACCTTGTCTGGATAGGTATCCGCCAGTTTTTTTGAGGATTCGTTCAATTCGTCGACTGTCATAAACGAATGAAAATCAGGAACATTCTCTACGAGTTTTTTTATAACGTTCACGATCCCGCCTCCTTTTCAACTATATGGCAGGCTACGAAATGGTTCGATGAGATCTCAACAAGATTTGGCTCGGTTTGATAACAAACATCTTGAGCATACGGACATCTCGGTGCAAATCTGCATCCTTTCGGTTCGCTAAGAAGAGTTTGCACTTCTCCTTTTATAGGAATCCTGGTTTTTTTCTTTATGAGGGTAGGGGAATAACTTATGAGGATCCTGGTATATGGGTGAAGTGGATTTTCCATTATCACATCTGCTGGGGCCATTTCAACAATTTTCCCAAGGTACATGACTAGAATTCTATCACTCACGTATCTTCCAAGAGAGATATCGTGCGTTATGAACATCATGGATGTATCGAGGGACTGTACAAGATCCATCAGAAGGTTTATAACGTCCGCCCTTACGGAAACATCGAGCATGGAAACGCATTCGTCCGCAACGAGAAAATCCGGTTTCAAGAGCATGGCTCTGAGTATCGAAAGTCTTTGAAGCTGTCCTCCGCTCAGCTCATGAGGATACCTTCTGTAAAGGTCTTTTGAAGGAGTCAGGCCGGATTTTTCCATGTACTCCAAAATCATGTTCCTTCTATCATCATCCGAGTCGCCGATTTGATTTATCTTCAATGGTATGAAAAGGCTGTCTCCAACTGTTAATCTAGGATCGAAAGAATCGTACGGGTTTTGGAGTATTATCTGGATCCTTCTTCTTATATCTTTAGGAAGTCTCAAAGTTTCACTGATTTTCTGATCTCTGAACTTTATCTCTCCTTCCGTTTCAAGTTCCAAACGGCTTATTAAAAGTCCTAGAGTGGATTTTCCACATCCACTCTCTCCTAATATACCAATAATTTCTTTTTCTTCAACAGTGAAGGAGACACCGTCCACGGCACGAACGTAATGCTTCTTCCCAAATTTTCGAAGAGGGAAATATTTTTTCAAATTCTTAACTTCTAAGATATTCATGTCCTTTCCACCTCTTTCACCTTGAAACACGCAACAACCCTTTCACCCACTTCCACAGGTTTTGGGGTCTCAGAGAAACAGATTTTCTCAGCATAGGGGCACCTGGGTGCAAAAGCACAACCTTTCATAGGAAGGGTCAAATCGGGGAGATTTCCCGGTATTCCCATCATCTTTTCTCCCGGCTCTAAAAAGTCTGGATGAGATTTCAAAAGGGCTTTCGTGTAGGGATGAAGAGGCTCATAAACCACTTTATCCAATGGCCCGAATTCCATCAGCCTCCCTGCGTACATAACCGCAACTTTATTACATATCTCCGAAACAACTCCTATATCGTGGGTTATGACCATGGCAGTCAGGGAAAGATCCTTAACAAGCTTTTTTATCTCATCCAGAATTTGACCTTGTGTTACAACATCCAGAGCGGTTGTAGCCTCATCGAAAATCACGAACTTTGGGTTGTTTATGAGAGCAAGAGCGATCATAACCCTTTGCATCATACCTCCGGAAAGTTCGTGCGGATAAAGCCTTATGACTCTTGAAGGTAGTCTTACAAGATCCAGAGTTTCTCTGATCCTTTTCATCATCTGTTCATCGGATAAATTTGGTTGATGTATCAGTAGTGCCTCTTTCATCTGCTCTCCAACTCTATGAACAGGGCTCAACGCGTTCATGGATTTTTGAAAGACGATGGAGTAATCCTTCCACCTGTATTTTCTCACTTCATTCTCCTTCATCTTCACGATGTTCTTTCCAAGAAGCAATATCTCGCCATTTTTGAAGTAAGCGTTTGGTGGAAGAAGCCTCATTATTCCGTGGGCAAGGGTCGTTTTTCCAGAGCCAGATTCTCCAACCAATCCGACGACATCTCGTTCCTGGACATCGAAACTAACGTCCTCCACAGCCCTAACTTCTTTCTTCCCAACCACGTACCGTATGCTTACAGATCTTATCTGAAGTACCTTCACTCTTCCCTCACCCCACCGAGTTTGGGGTATAGTGCGTGTTGCAACCCATCTCCAATGAAGGAGAATGCCACAACGGCGAGCACTGTGAAAACACCTGGAAAGACGATCGTCCACCATGCGAATGCCATGTAAGTTCTCGCTTCGTTTATCATCTTCCCCCAGCTGGTTATGTTTGGATCTCCCAGTCCCAAAAAGCTCAGAGCAGCCTCCGTTAAAATAGCCCCTCCCATTTGAAGAGCACTGTTTGCAACAACAGGATACATTCCGTTGGGAACTATATGGAACAAGAGAATCCTCAGATTACTCTCACCAGTTGATCTTGCTATCTTTACGAACGCTCTCTCTTTTAAGCTCAAAGTTTGAGCTCTCATTATCCTGGCGTTGGATGGCCATGTGGTGAGGCCTATGACGAGCATGATGTAGAAAAGATTACTTCCGAACATGGCAACTATTATGAGTATCAGGAAAAATATCGGTATCATCAGAAAGGCATCGATTATCTTGCTCACAATTTCATCCACAACTCCTCCGTAGTATCCAGACACCACACCTATGAGTATACCGATCAAAGCAGATATACCAGCTGCCACAAATCCAACGGATAAAGAGATCCTCGTTCCATACACAATCCTACTGAATACATCTCTTCCCAAATGATCGGTTCCAAAAAAGTGCTTATAGCTTGGGGGGGCAAGGACATCATCGGATAAGGCGTTGGGTTTATACGGTGCTATCAGAGGAGCAAAGAGCGCCATGATGACTAGTAAAACGAATATGAAGAATCCTATTCTACCGTAAGTGTGGGAGAAGTATCTTCTGAGAAATTCCTTGAACTTTTTCACTCCATCCACCTCTCATGTAAGCCTTATCCTGGGATCGAGCAAAGCTATAACGATATCGGTGATTATCATCGCTATACTTATAAACAAAGCCATGAGGAAGTAAATTCCGAGGAGAAGCTGATAATCCCTTCTGAAGATCGCATCGAGCATCAACCTTCCCATGCCTGGCCATGCAAAGACTATCTCTATCAGCGCAGCTCCTGTTATGGAGAATCCCAGAGTTATTCCAAATATGGTTATCGAAGGAAGGATTGCATTTTTGATAATGTATTTCTTGAAGAGTTTTTCTTTAGGAACACCTATAGCTGTTAAAGTCACAACGTACTCCTCGTTTTGATTCTGAACTATACTGGCCCTTGTGACTCTGTAGAAAACAGGCATCTGTATCAGCATTAGAGTGGTTACTGGAAGGACCATGTGATGAAGAAAATCAAGAAATCTCCTAAAACCAACATAGGTATGCCTCAAGTCAAACATCCCCGATGTTGGAAACCATTTGAGCTTTGAGGAAAACACGAGAATCATGATCAGGGCAAGCCAAAATGAAGGAGTTGCGTAGAGTATGTAAGAGATCACTGAGGCTATGGTTTCACCAAACTTCAACCTCAGATGACTCACGAAGATGGCAAGGTAAACTCCAATAACGAAAGCCAAAATACTACCTGACAGGGTTAAAACAAGTGTTGGTAATATTCTCTCACTTATCAAGGTCCATTCTATTATCTCTTTAGAAGGTTGTTCTATGCCTGCCATTATGGTTACGGGATCTCCGGGTGCTGCATGGATTATGAAAAAATTTACCGTCATGACGATGTATACCATCACTCCAGCGGAAATGAGCCTTCGTATTATGTACCTTGTGAACGTGCTCACGTTCCATTCCCCCTGGAAAACCGCCGGGGGGCCGGCGGTCATTTATCAAGCCATGTCTTCGCGTAGTTGTTGTAGGCTACAACTCCTGCCATCTGATATGGAAGACCTTTGACGTAATCTCTGTGAACATATGTATACATAACCTCTGCTATTGGATAAATTGGAAGATCCTCCGCTAGAATCTCCTGAATCTTGAAGTACAACTCTCTCCTCTTTTCTTTATCAGAGATACTTCCTGCTTTTTCCAGCAAATCGTCGACTTCTTTACTTGAATAACCCATGACGTTAACATCTCCACCTGTTCCCACCCTGATTTTCAAGTTATCTGGGTCCGGCCCTTGGAAACCATCGAGAACCGTGAGATCAAAGTCACCTGCTTTCAGGACTTTTTCTATGTACGCTGCTATTTCGTATTCTTCAAGTTTCACCTTTATTCCAACTTTGTCGAGTTGCTCTTTAATTATGGTGGACATATCCCTCCATTCCTGTCCCTGGAAATACACGAGTGTTACCTCGAATCTGTAACCATCTTCTTTCCTTGGGTATCCCGCTTCATCAAGGAGCTTTTCTGCAAGTTCTGGATTGTATTCAGGTATCTTGGCGTTTGGATTGTAAGCCCATGGAATGGCTGGCGTGTAGAAACCTTCTGCAACCTGTCCGTACTTGATGGCTTTCTTGAATATCTCTTCTCTGTTCAACGCATGTGCAACAGCGAATCTGACTTTCTTATCATGGAATGGAGATTCCCTTCTGTTTACATTGAATCCCATGTAGTATCTACTTGGCCCTGGCTTCAAGTAAACTACAACACCTGGTACTCTCTTCAGCGTATCGATTTGAGCCCTACTCACGTTACCATCGTAATCAACTTCACCGTTTAAGAACGCCTGAAGTGCCGTGTTCTCATCTGGAATTATTTTGAAGACTATCCTGTCAAGATAAGGCTCTCCAAGGAAGTAATCTGGGTTCTTCTCGAGAGTAACATGGTCTCCCTTGACCCATTCCACGAATTTGAATGGTCCTGTTCCAACGGGATTCTGGTTGTGTGGATTGTTGAGCCAGTCAACAGGAGAGCCATTTTCTGTGATATCGTACAGGTGTTTTGGCATAATGTAAGTACCGTACCAGGCAAGGAATCCCAGGAATGGAGCGTACGGTTTCTTAAGCTTTATGACAACCGTGTAATCATCTGGTGCTTCAACACTTTCGACATCTCTGAAATGCCTGTTGGCAGGAGCTTCTTTGTGAGACATTATCTGTTTGAAAGTCCAGACAACATCGGCTGAGGTGAGAGGGTGTCCATCATGCCATTTGACACCTTTTCTCAGATGAAAAGTGTAGGTCAGGCCATCTTCCGAGACTTCCCAGCTTTCTGCAAGATCTGGTATAACGTTGTAATCTGTATCCAGAGCTACAAGCCTGCTGAAGATACAACCGTAGATCCCGCTTCCTGCATCATCGATCTTGGCGTCCGGATTGAAAGATATGGGATCTCCCCAATAAGCTATGACCAATGTCCCACCTTTTTTCGGCTCTCCTGCGAATGCGAAAGCGAAAACCAGTAACAGCACGAAAACGAGAAGCTTCTTCACGAGAAACACCTCCCTTGAGAAATATCAAAAATACTGAAATGATTGTATAATAAGGAAATCCGTTTTTCTGATCCAGAGGTTCTTATGCTTTAAGTATTCTGCATGTATGATAACACAAGATGCGACGAATTATGAAACCGAGAAAAGTCTTGAAGATTAAGAAAGCATCAAGAATCTATGTATGTTATTTTTTAAATTTTACTGTATTTCATGAGGGTTTATAATTATTACTGCTATGAAAAGTGCAAATGGAAAGGCGAAGTGGTTGAAATTTTTCGTCATGTCGCTCTTAATACTGGGTACGGTGACCTTTTCCTCGAGGATTATAAGGGTAGTCGGGGATGAGAATTTTCCACCTTACGAATTCGTGAATGAAAAAGGCCAACCCGATGGTTTTCTCGTGGATATAATGAGGGCCATCTCGAACGAAGTGGGAGTCCCTTTCGATATAACCCTCATGAGATGGGTGGATGCACAAAAAGCCCTTTTAGAAGGAAGAGCGGATGTTCTTGAAGGAATGAAGGTGACAGAGGAGAGGAAAATCGTATACGATTTTGGGGAAGAATACTTCAAGATATACACAGTTGGGGTCGTGAGAATCGATTCTCCAGTAAAAAGTATCTTGAATGCAAAAGACAAAAAGATAGCTGTCCAGATGGCAACGGCCACTCATTCATGGCTACTTAAAAACGGTTTCAAGAATCTCATACCAGTTGATGACTATGAAGAAGCCATAAGACTGGTTCTGATAGGAAAGGCTGATATAGCGGCGATTGGGGATGTGAACACGGCAAGATGGATCATCATGAAAAACGGCTGGCAAAACGAGTTGAGAATCACGGAAGATAGGATAAATCCTGCTCCTTACACGTTCGCTGTCAAAAAGGGAAACGAGGAACTCTTGGCTCGTTTCAACAAGGCTCTTCGAGAGTTGAAAAGAAGTGGAATCTTCGACAAGATATACATGAAATGGTTTGGAGAGGAGATATATCGTTTCCAAAGGATACAGAGAGTGCTGTTTTACATGATGGTAGGAGGAGTGATAGTTGGAGCCGTATTATCTGTCGTTTTCTCTATTCTCATTCTGAAATTGAAAAAAGGAAAAAGAAGATTGGAAGAATACGCCGAAGAATTGAGAGCATTGAATGAAAAACTGGAAAACACTGGGAAATCTCTTGAAGATCAAACGAAAAAGTTTCAACTCCTTATAAATCTCTACTCAAGCATATCACCCTCCGTGAGTGTCGATGAGTTTATGGAAGAGCTTTTGAATATATCTCTGAAACTGATACCGGAGTGTGACAGAGGGAGCGTCATTCTGTCCAAAGAGAACATGTGGGAGTACGTTGCAGTGAGAGGTTACAAAGAAAAGCTGAAAGGTTTCAGAATCGATCCCATATACCTTTATTACGCAGATGAAGAGCCTAAAATCATAGAGAAGATTGGAGAGTACGATAGACAATTTCTACCAAAGGATATCGCCAGATTCTACGAGGAGATAGGTTCTCTGGATATAGTAAGGTCAATTGCAGTTGGTATAAAAGTTGATAATGTAATAGTTGGGAGCATATTTCTCGATGCAACGAAGGATGTTGAGATACCTGATCAATCTCTCGAGATAATGAAAAGTGTGGGGAGACTCGCATCGGCCTTTGTGAGTGTTAAAAGGTATCAAGAAAGAGAACAAAAGTACAGGATAGCTGCTATAAGGGCCATGATAAATCTTCTTGAAATGAGAGATCCCTACACCAAGGGTCATTCGGAACGTGTCGCCACGATATCCGCTCGATTCGCGAAGATTTTAGGTTTCTCCCAGGAAGAAGTAGATAGGATCTTCTGGGCAGGTATCTTACATGATATCGGTAAGATCGGAATACCCGAATCGGTACTGAATAAACCTGGTGAACTGGATGATGAGGAGTACGAGATTATAAAGAACCATCCCGTGCTCAGCGAGCTTGCCCTTTCTGGCCTTGAATTTCTGGAGAGTTTGAAACCTGTAATAAGATCCCATCATGAAAGATGGGACGGAAACGGATATCCAGATGGTCTGAAAGGTGAGGAGATACCGCTAGGGGCCAGGATACTGGCGATCGTTGATGCTTTCGATGCTATGATTAGTGAAAGACCTTACAGAAAAGCTTTGAACCTTGAGGAGGTAAAGAGAGAGCTTTTAAAGAACGCGGGGAAGCAATTCGATCCAGAACTCGCTAAGATATTTATAAATGAAGTTTTGCCCGTTATGATTAGTGAGGAGAGGATACTGGGATGAGATGGAGGTTGAAAGCATGAGGAATATTCCAAAAAGTATCATAGAAGAAGTGGAGAAGTTAAGAGAAGAGATAGAGTACCACAACTACAGGTATTACGTTCTCAACGATCCCGTTATAACGGACGAGGAATATGACAAACTGATGAAAAGGTTGATAGAACTCGAGAAAAAGTATCCAGAGCTTGTAACACCAGATTCTCCGACTCAAAGAGTTGGAGGAAAGGTTCTGGAAGGTTTCAAAACGGTCAGACACTCTCAACCCATGTACAGTTTAGATAACACGTACAACGAGGAGGACATCAGGGAATTCGATAAAAGGGTCAAAAAAACCTTGGTGGTCTCAGATGTTGAGTACGTCGTCGAACTCAAGATAGATGGCGTATCTATAGCCTTGAGATATGAAAATGGAAGACTAGTTCTTGGGGCTACCAGGGGTGATGGAGTTGAAGGGGAGGACATCACGGAAAACGCGAAAACCGTGAGGAGTGTCCCTCTGCGGCTCAGAAAGCCTTTAACACTTGAGGTGAGAGGAGAAATCTACATGCCTGTTGAAGAGTTCAAAAGAATAAATGAAGAGAGGCAAGAAGAGGGATTACCCCTATTTGCGAACCCCAGGAACGCAGCGGCCGGTACTTTAAGACAGCTCGATACCAGGGTAGTTGCTTCAAGAAGATTGGATTCTTTCATGTATTACCTCATAAACCCTGAAAAATACGGAGTGAAGAGTCAGTGGGAAGCTCTTCAATTTCTCAAAGAGGCTGGTTTTAAGGTGAATCCCCATTCCAGGCTCTGTAAGAACATAGATGAAGTGATCGATTACTGGAGAGAGTGGATAGAGAGAAGAAAGGAATTGGACTATTGGGTTGATGGAATCGTCGTTAAGGTCAACAGCTTCGAGTATCAGAGAGTTTTAGGAGCAACAGCCAAAGCTCCCAGATGGGCGATCGCCTTTAAATTCCCTGCCGAGCAGGCTAGAACGAAGATACTGGACGTGACGATTCAGGTGGGAAGAACAGGAGTTTTAACTCCTGTTGCCGAACTGGAGCCTGTGCAACTCGCTGGAACTGTCGTGAAGAGAGCGTCTCTTCATAATTTCGATTACATAAAGGAGAAAGATATAAGGATAGGTGATAGTGTCTTCATAGAAAAAGCAGGGGGAATAATACCGCAGGTTGTGAAATCAATACCGGAGCTCAGGACAGGCGATGAGGGCCCTTGAAACCTTCGTGTCGAGAGATGCCATGGATATAGAGGGCTTTGGGGAGAAGTTGATAGAGAGGCTTGTCGATGCAGGTTT
>MZGO01000059.1 GCA_002084985.1 Thermotoga sp. 4484_232
ATTCCCCTGACTTCCTTCATCTTCATCACAGCTTCTTTTAGAAGCTCAACCTTTTCTTTTTTAGAAATCTCGAATGGATCTTTTTCATACCGTGTTTTGTAAGAATCAATATAAGGTGGTTCTTCTGCTACTCTGCCTTCTCCTTTTCTTCTAGAGGATGTTTCAGCTATATCCAGAGCGAGCTTTGCCGATTTTAGTATGCTGTCTTTGGACAATCTATCTGTGGAGGAAAAGCCCCATCCTCCGCTTTTCAGAACTCTGATTCCTACTCCTTGATTTTCACCGAAGGTATGAGTTCTCAAATACCCATTTTCATTGACAACTTCTTCTTCAATATGTCTTTCGTACCTCACATCCGCATAATCGACTTTTTCCTTCCTCAGAAAATCGATCACTTCCTCCAATATCTCCCTCACAGAGACACCTCCTTTCATCCCTTGTTTCCCCACCAGAACCTTCTTTCCGCAATTTCATCCATATGTTTCCTTGAAAGACGATCCATATCTCTGAGATAATTCTTATACCTTCTTGCTTTCAATTTTTCCATCATTCTTCTCTCCATTCTCTTTTCCTTGTAGATGTCCAAAAGCTCTTCTTCCCTTTTTCTCAGGGATTCTATCTTTTTTAAAATTTCCTTTTCACGCTCTTCCCATAAATAGAGCTCGATTTGATGCTCTTTTATTTTCTCGCCAGATAGTCCCTCTTTCAGAGCATTTAAAAAACTCTCAGCTTTTTCTCTGAACGTTTTTCTTGTCACACTTAATTCCTTTTCCATCAAGAGTATTTGATTTCTGATATCGAAGATCTCATGTTTAAGTAAGTTCTCCTCCCTTTTTCTCAAATTCAGAATTTTCCCCAATCTGAATTTGAAAACGACGATCACCACCTGTTTTATTTTCGAAATTATGTGTTAGAATAATAAAAGCGAATTCGATTAAGGCCATTTCGATTTTATCAAATTTGAAGGGAGAAAGTGTGTTGGTGTTTACAAAAGAGGAATTGATGGAGATCGTTAAAGATAGGGTTGAAAAGTGTACAGCATGTCCCCTTCACATGTCGAGAACGAACGCTGTCGTTGGTGAAGGAAGCCTGGACAGCTTGATCGTGTTCGTTGGAGAGGGACCTGGAGAGGAAGAGGATAAAACGGGAAGGCCTTTTGTTGGGAGAGCTGGGCAACTTCTCACAAAATTGCTGGAGGAGGTGGGATTGAAAAGAGAAGAGGTCTATATATGTAATGTTGTGAAGTGTCGACCTCCAAACAATCGAACACCTAAGAAGGAGGAACAAATGATGTGTGCTCATTTTCTTTATGCACAAATAGAGATAATAAACCCCAAGGTTATAGTCGCATTAGGAGGAACTGCACTTTCATTTTTCTTGGAGAAAAACGTATCGATAAGTTCGTATAGAGGAAGAGAAATCCCATGGATCGGGAGGAAGATACTTTTTCCAACCTTTCATCCAAGTTATCTTCTGAGGGCGGGAACACGGAAGGATCTCTACAAAGTCATGATCGAGGATTTGAAAAAAGTGAAAGAAATCGCTGGGAGGAAATCCTAAGAAAGGAGGTTTTGCGAATGCCAAGAGGAAGAAAGAAGAGCCTCACTCCAGCTCTTGAGGATTATTTGGCCGTGATCTACGAAATCCAGCAAAAGCAACCTGCAGCGCGTGTCAGTACAATAGCAAAGAAAATGGGAGTGAGTCTACCCAGTGTTACCAACGCCGTCAAGAGGTTGGCAGAGCTTGGGTATATAGAATACGAGAAGTACGGTTTGATCGTTTTAACTCAAAAGGGGAAGAGAAAGGCAAGATCCATAAAAGCGACCCAGGAAAGGCTGAAAAATTTCTTCCATTACATAATGGGAATACAACTTCCAGTTGCTGAAAAACTCGCAAGGCATTTTTCACATTTTATGGATACTAAGATAAGAGAGAGAATGAGGAAATTCTACAACGTCATTATAGATTTCGATGAAGACAAAGCGTACAAACTCAAGGAGTTTATAGAGGAAAGTAGAAGATTGGCGAAGATATCCGAAGTTCCTGAAGAGGTCAAGAAAGTCGAGCATGAAGAAGAGGAGGAAGAAGAATGAACGTTTTGGTAACGGGGGGAGCGGGTTTTATAGGATCACACGTAGTTGAAGGATTGTTGAAAGAAGGTCTCTCTCTCATTGTTGTCGACAACCTATCAACAGGAAAAATCGAAAATCTTAACCCGAACGCTCTCTTTTATCAGCAAAGTATTGAAGATGAGGAGATGATGGAGAGAGTTTTCATGCTTCACAAGCCTGCATACATCTTTCACCTTGCAGCACAATCCAGTGTGAGTGTTTCCGTCAGAAATCCTGTGGAAGATGCTAAAACAAATATACTGGGAACATTGGTTCTCCTCCAGAAATCCGTTAAGTACGGGGTTAAAAAGTTCATATTCTCGTCCACAGGAGGAGCAATCTACGGGGACAACGTGAAGATACCAACACCTGAAACGGAGATCCCCAATCCGATATCTCCATACGGTATAGCGAAACTTTCCGTGGAGAAGTACCTTGATTTCTTCAGCAAAGAATACGGTTTGGAATACGTGTCTTTAAGGTATTCCAACGTTTACGGGCCTTGATGACGTCGTGAGGGCCAATATTTTAGCCATGGAGAAAGGAAAGAATGTGGTATTGAACATAGGCACGGGTAGGGGGACAACGGTGAATGAGCTTTTCATGATGCTAAAAAGCATAACAGGATATTCGGATGAACCTGAATACGCACCGCCAAGAAAAGGTGATGTTAGAAAAAGTATCCTGGATTGTTCGAAGGCTAAGGAGATTCTGGGTTGGGAGCCAGAGGTGAGCCTTGAAGAAGGGCTCAGGAGGACTGTTGAGCACTTTAAAACCTCTTCCTGAAAGGGTAAGACCAGAGGATTTCGATGATTTTCTGGGACAGGACCATCTTTTCGGAGAAAACGGTATCCTGAGGAAGATGCTGAAAAGCGGGGAAATGTTCCCCGCTATACTTTATGGCCCCCCTGGCTGTGGGAAAAGCTCCGTTTTGATTTTGATGAAAAAGTATTTGAAGGGGGAAATCCACTGGGTGAGCGCCGCTGTTCATGGTGTCTCCGAATTGAAGAAGATATTGAGAAGAGCTGAAGAACTCAAAAGGCACGGGGTAAAAACGTATCTCTTCATAGATGAGATTCACAGGCTCAACAAGAACCAACAGACAGTCCTTGTGAATCATGTCGAAATGGGCACTGTCATCTTGATTGGCACCACAACGGAGAATCCGAGTTTCTCGGTGATACCAGCTCTCCTTTCAAGATGTAGAGTCCTGTTTTTCAAACCCTTGGACACTGGGGATATCATGGCTATCCTTCAAAAAGCTTTGGAGAAGGATGAGGAGCTATCGTCAATTCAGGTTGATGAAGAAGCTTTGAAAAGAATTGCGGAAACATCTGGAGGAGACGCAAGGATCGCCTTGAACACTTTGGAAATAGTCTGTCAAATGGCCAGATCCATGAATAAGAGTAGGATCACGTTAAAAGATCTTTCTCTCATCGACAGGCGGGTTTACAGTTACTCAAAGGAGGAGCATTACGATTTGGCCTCGGCTTTCATAAAGAGTATGAGAGGGAGTGATCCAAATGCTGCCCTCTATTACATGGTCAGGATGATAGAAAACGGGGAAGATCCAAGGTTCATCGCGAGAAGAATGGTGATACTTGCAAGCGAAGATATAGGACTTGCAGATCCCTTTGCTCTCATCATAGCGGTCAACGCTGCCCAGGCGGTGGAACTCGTTGGACTCCCCGAATGTGTGTTGAACCTTGCTGAAGCTGTGATCTATCTTTCCCTTGCACCCAAAAGTAACAGTGTCTATAAATCCATTCAAAAAGTCAAGGAGGCACTCAATGAACATCCCCAGGAGCCTGTACCCTTGTTTCTCAGAAACCCGGTGACTGACTTTAAAATGAATTACCTACCAGAAAGATTAAAAGATGCTGTTTTTTAGAAAGATTAAAAGATGCTGTTTTTTACGAACCGAAAGTCGCCGGAGAGGAAGTAAGATTTTTGAAGCTTTTGAAGAAACTATGGCCCGAGAAGTACGGAGGTGAGATTATGGTTGTCAAAGAGATGGTGTACAAAGGTTTGAAAGTGCAGATCGTTCAAGGAGACATCACTAAAGAGGAGGTGGATGCAATCGTCAACGCAGCGAACGAGCATTTAAAACATGGGGGAGGAGTTGCCGGGGCAATCGTTAGAGCGGGAGGATACGAGATACAGAGGGAAAGCGATGAAATAGTGAGAAAAAATGGTCCTGTTCCCACAGGAGAGGCCGTTGTAACCGGTGGAGGGAAATTACCGGCAAAATACGTGATACATACAGTTGGCCCTGTATGGAAGGGTGGGAAAAGTGGTGAAGATGAAAAACTCAGAAATGCTGTATACAACGCTCTTTTGAGAGCTCACGAGTTGAAATTGGAAAGTCTCTCCATTCCTGCTATAAGTACAGGTATATTTGGTTTTCCTAAAGAACGAGCGGTTCCCATATTTGCAAAAGCCATTAAAGAATTTTTAGATGACCATCCCGATACATCACTCAAACTTGTGAGAATATGTAACATTGATGAAGAGACCACGAACGTTTTCAAAGAGAATTTTGAAATTTAGAAAGGAGGAGTGTATGAAGCTCATAGCGTTCTATGGAGCGTCTGAGACTGGTAAAACGAAAGCGATAGGAAAGATCGTGAAAAAATTGAAGAATGTAACGGTCGTAAAGCTAGCACACGCAAAGCTGAGTTTTGATAAACACGGAAAGGATAGTGAGAGACTTTTAAAATCTGGAGCCGGGATGGTCGTAACGCTGGGAGAGAAGGAAACGGTGCTTCATTCTCCTGAAAGATGGAGTATAGAGAAAGTGTTGAGCTTTGTGAACAGCGAATACGTGATATTCGAGGGGAATCCCGACTTCCCCATGCCAAAAGTCTATTTCGGTGGAAAAGAAAATATAGACGAACTCACAGTGGCCGTTGCCGGAGAAGATTTCGATCCGGGAGATGAAGAAGAACTCGTAAACATCGTCATCAATCTTTCTCTACCTCCCATTCCGAATTTGAATTGTGGTTTGTGTGGGGCCACATGCAAGGATATCGTCAGGGAGGAAATAGAAAGAAAGAATGGTTACTCGAAATGTGTTGTCCTGAGAAGTTTTTTGAAGGTGAAGCTGAGAGAAAAGGAGATACCCCTTATGCCTTTCATACAAGGCATGATACGAGATTCTCTGATCGGTATGCTGAAGCATTTGAAAGGTTTCGAAGGTCATGGAAGAGTTGAAATAGAATTCAACCTGTAACCTTGGATAATTCTTTCAGAAATTCTTCGATGAATTCTTTCAAATTCTTCAATTCTTCACTCCCCAACCTTCTCCATGGAGATCGAGGGTATCCCACGTGAAACCCCCTGATTCTGATGGCTTCTTTAACGGTTATCATGAAGGCCGCATGACCTGATACATTCTCTATAGCTTTTATCAACAACATCTGAAGTTCTTTTGCCTTCTCTATATTTCCTTCTCTCCAACTTTTGTAGAGACTCACCATAAGCTCCGGAAAAACGTTCCCAGTTCCCGTTATAAGGCCATCCGCTCCATTTGCAAGATAAGAAAGAGCGAAAGAGTCCATACCCCCAAATACGCAGAACTCTTCTCCCAATTCCTTTTTGACTATGGGAACGATCCAGGGCCTTCTGTCAGTATCCTTCAATCCGATCACGTTCTCTGCCCTTTCTTTGATTTTCAATATCGTCTTCAATTTCAATTCATTTCCCGAGAAGCTCGGTATATTGTAAAGCAAGATTTTTGCGGAAGGGAAGGATCTTGCGATTTCTGAGAAGTAATATACCAAGGATTCCTCATCGTATTTGAAGTAATAGGGTGATACTATGGAAACAGCATCTACATTCAAAGACATGGCATGTTCAAGAAGTTCCAGAGTCTCTTTCATGTGGGTTGTTCCAACGTGTGCTATTATTCCCACCTTCCCCTTGTAGCCCCTCACGACGAACTCAAGAAGCTCCTTTCTCTCCTCGACATCCATGACATGGAATTCTCCGTTCGTACCTCCCACCATGAACCCATTCACGCCTTTCTCGATGAGAAAATCCAGATAATCCTGATAACTATCCAGAGAAAGATTTCCCTTCTCATCGAAGGGTGTTGGTATCGGTAGTATCACGCCTTCCATCGTTCCTCACCTCCACTTATCATGCATACTGCCATTGCGGAAATTCCTTCTCCCCTTCCTTCAAACCCTAGCTTGTTTCCCGTTTTGAATTTTACAGAAACGTTCTCGGTATTGAGGACTGCTTTCAAGTTCTCAAGGATCTTCTCCCTGTAGTCAGATAAACGAGGGGAGGAGGCAACTACCGTTGAATCCACGTTCACTATCTTGTAACCCATCTTTTCCACCATACTTACGACTTCTTTCAGAAGAGATATACTCTTTGCATCCTTGTACCTGTCTTCTTCTGGAAAAAATTCTCCCATATCTCCCAAATTGGCAGCACCTAGCAAAGCATCCATGATGGCATGGCACAGTACGTCTCCATCGGAATGCCCAAGAAGTCCTTTATCATGGGGAATAGTCACTCCTCCTATTATCAACCTCCTGTTTTTCACCAAAGGATGTGCATCGTAACCAATGCCCACTTTCATAAACTCACTTCCCTTCAGCATTATAAAATTTTTTAATCTAAAACTTGACATTCTTTGAGATAAATGTTCAAATATATTGAAGAGCAAGAGTATTTCTGATGGATCTTTTTATATAGATATGATAACACTGGATGAGGAGGGATGGAAATGGCAAGGGTCATAGCAACTTGCCCTGTTTGCGGTAATCCTTTGACCATAACGGAGCTTTCCTGCAAATCCTGTGGGACTGTCATCAGAGGAAACTTTGAATTGGATGAATTCTTCAGGCTGTCTGTTGATCAATTGAACTTTTTAAGGGTGTTCATAAAACATAGAGGGAATCTGAGTGAAGTTCAGAAAGAGCTTGGAATATCTTATCCAACGGCTCGTGCAAGGCTCGAGGATATAATAAGAACCTTAGGATACGAGGTAGAAGAGGAAGAGACCAAAGAAGACGTCTTGGAGATATTGGATCGTCTCGATAAGGGAGAGATATCTGTTGAAAAAGCTATAGAGGAAATCAGGAGGCTGAAAGGGTGACATGGGTTATAGTATTGATCGAAGCACTTCTGATGCTGTATATAGGTGTTAAGATCATACCTCTGAAAATAAAGGTTTTGAACTTCATCTACGCGATATCTTTGGGAGTTTTCACCTTTTTAGTCGTTCTGGGGAAGTTCTTCCCTTTACTGTTTTTCACCATAGGATCCGCTATAATAGCCTTCATTATTCTTTTCTTCACCGATTTATGAGAGGAGGAAAATTGTGATAGAAGAGGTTGATATAAAAGGAGCCAAAAAAGCTGTATTGGAAAGCGTTTCTTGGGACATCAAAATTAAAAGGTCAGATAGAAGGATGGTGATAAAGTCACCTAGGAGACCTGAGATAAAACTGAAAGGAGAGGAAATAAGAATCATTGTGAAATCTCTCAAAACGGAGTTACCCTTTTTTAACACATTCAACGTATCAGTTGAAAAAAGCGAAGAAGGGCTCCTTGAAGCTGAAATACCTTCTGGTATCCTGTTCTTGGAGATAAACACTGTATCAGGGGATGCTACTTGTGAAGATCTCAGTCTTAAAAACATCAAATCGGTCAGTGTGTCCGGTAGCATAGAAATAGATAAGATTTCTTCAAGGGAAGCCTTTTTTAGAACACTGAGTGGTGATATAAGGATAAATTCCTCCGAAATAGATAAAATTGTCCTGTCTTCTGTCAGTGGAGATGTTAAAATAAGGCATTCTTTTGGTAAAGAATGGGATATAACCACAACCAGTGGAGATATAGAACTAATTTTTCCTGGATATCCCAACGCGCGGATTCTACCCAGAACGATGAGAGGAGATATAGTAACGAGCCTTCCTTACATACTTGAGGGAAAAGAATACGTGTTTGGTGAAGGGAAATTAAGGATATCCGTCAAAAGTGCCTCCGGTGACCTTTCATTAAGAAGTGAAACGAGTGAGAATGAGTATGTGAAAAAGATATTGAAGATGCTCTATGAAGGAAAGATATCAAAGGAGGAGGCAGAACGTTTGATAAAAGAATTGGGGTTTTAAAAGGAGGGATCGTTGAGTGAAGATATTTGGCATCTTCTTAATATTTCTAGGGGCTGTTATTGTGCTGTCGCTTCTTGGGATACTCGAAATGAGTGTTGGTAGGTTCTTTGCATGGGTTTTCGCCATAGTTTTCGCATATACCGGTCTGTCTGCCCTTTTCAAAAGGGGTTTCCCATATGGATTGGTTTCCTTAGTTCTTTCAGTGATTCTGGTGACAGTGGGACTTGGTTACTATTCCCTTGGATTCTGGGAAACAATTGCCATAATCGTAGGAGTAGGTCTCATAGAGCTCGGATTGTTCGCTCTAGGTTTTGGAAGGAGACCTTGGGTTAGATGGATCGCAGGTGGTCCTTTTTTCGGAGGAGGTGCTAGAAAAACCATCGAAGAGAGCCCAGATGGTATTAAGAGACTTAATGTTACTGTGGAAGGGGAAAATGTTATTTTAAGGGTAAAGAGTTGTGCCAATAAACTCTATAGAGTGGTCTACACAGGAAATCCCCATGTTTACTTCGACAGACAGGAAGATACAGGGAACCTAGTTATGAAATTAGAAGGTATCCCCTTCATATCCAAAAGTGAAGTGGATTTATCGTTGAATGAGAGTGTGGAGATCTCCTTCGATGTTTCTATGGACGTTTCGAGTATTAAAATGGATCTCGAAAAGCTCAAAATATCCTCGTTGTTTTTGGAAGGAGATGTTACTGATTTGAAGATAAGGCTTCCGAGGTACAATTCAACAGTCGTTATAGGATCGGATGTCTCGAATATAGAACTAGAGATACCAAACGATGTTGGGGTCAGAGCGGTCGTGACAGATTCTGTTGGTTGGAAAGAAATGAAAGGATTTGAAAACAGGGAAGGAGTGTATTATACGAAGAACTGGGATACGGCTAATTTTAAAGTGGATTTGAAGATAGAAAGCGACGTTAGCAGGATAAAAATCAGGATTAAATGATGCGATTTTGACAAAAATTCTCAAAATCTGGAATTTCACAATTTCACATGGTAGGTTTCTCATGTTAGGTGGTAGATAAGTGGTAGATAACTGGTAAATTTCTTTTCAACAAGTAGGATTTTTTTATTCGCAGATACTATATATAGTGCAAAAACTTTTTTAGATTAAACAAAAACTACCATTTTCATGTTTTATGAGACTAAATGCAGCATCATT
>MZGO01000060.1 GCA_002084985.1 Thermotoga sp. 4484_232
ATCCTGAAAATCCAGCAGCAGGTGTCCCCAAAGCTTACGCAGAACTTGGCTGGACTGGAAGCTTCAGCTTCTGATAAACCTTGCACGCAACTTATGCAATCCCCGGCCTTAAAGGTCGGGGATTGCTTTTGGTTGACAACTCAATAGAAGATAATGTATCCTTCTCCCAGATGGGAGATTTTTTAATGCGAGGTGAAAGGGTGAAAATCGAAAGGATAGAAAAATACGTGTGGAGAATTCCAAAAGAAGGTTCAATGAGAGTCGATGCCATTGTCTTTACAGACAGTAAAACGATAAACGATCAGCAGTTCGTCGAGGCCATAAAACAGATCGTGAACGTTGCCACACTCCCCGGTATCTTGAAGGAAGCATACGCCATGCCAGACATTCACTGGGGATATGGTTTTCCTATAGGAGGAGTTGCTGGGTTCGATGCAAAAGAGGGGATCATATCTCCAGGAGGAGTTGGGTTCGATATAAACTGTGGTGTGAGACTCATGGTAACGGATTTGACAGAGAGGGAAGTAAAAACAAGGCTTCGAGACCTCGTCGAAAAGATATACGATACAGTCCCAGTCGGTGTTGGAGCAAGAAGCGATGTAAAACTGGGAAAGAAAGGTTTGAAAAAAGTACTGGTTAAAGGTGCCAGATGGGCAGTTGAAGCAGGTTTTGGATTTCAAGAAGATCTTGAAAGGATAGAGGATCATGGAACTCTCCAGCCAGCAGATCCTCAAAATGTATCAACGAGAGCTTTTGAGAGGGGAGAGGATGAGCTTGGAACACTGGGGGGAGGAAATCATTTCATAGAGATACAGGTTGTTCAGGAGGTATATGACAGTGAACTTGCAAAGTTTTTCGATTTGGAAGTTGGAAGAGTGACTGTCATGATACACACTGGAAGCAGAGGATTTGGGCATCAGGTGGCAACGGATTACATTCAGCTTATGAGAAATCAACTGAAAGACCACAACAAGGGATTGCCGGACAAACAGCTCATAAACGCTCCTTTCAGGCATCCTCTGGGACAGGCCTATTTCTCCGCGATGAACTGCGCTGCAAACTACGCTTTTGCTAACAGGGAGATAATTGGGCACCTGGTCAGAAAAGCTTTTTGGAAGGTTTTTGGAAAATCTGTGAATTTGAGACTCGTGTATGATGTTGCACACAACATAGCAAAACTCGAAGAACATGTGGTGAATGGGAAGAAGAGGAAGGTTGTTGTCCACAGAAAGGGTGCAACAAGAGCGTTTGGCCCCGGCAATGAGAAGATACCTGAGATCTACAGAAAAATCGGGCAACCCGTGATAATACCGGGGGATATGGGAACTGCTTCTTACCTTTTAATAGGGACGAAAAAAGCAGAAGAAGAAACATTCGGCACCACCGCCCATGGTGCAGGAAGAGTCATGGGGAGAAGGGAAGCTCTCAGAACTCTGGAGTTTGAAGAGGTGATGGGAGAGCTTGAAGAGAAGGGAATCGTGGTTATGAGCAAGGGGAAAAGGACCTTGGTGGAAGAAGCTCCTGAAGCTTACAAGGATGTGGATCTGGTTGTGAGGATCGTGGATGAGCTTGGTATATCCAAAAAAATTGCCAGAATGGTTCCCATAGGAGTTGTGAAAGGCTGAGATGAATTTCCTCAGATATTTCATTCTTGAAGGAGTCTTCTCATCATTTTACATACTTGTAATACAGGGAGCCATATTCACGGGTCTTGCCATAGAGTTTCACCTCAACGAGTTCCTCCTCGGTATAACTTCTTCTTTCCCTCTCATTTCACAGGTATTCCAAATGGTGGTCCCGCTCATTCTGGAGAGAGTAAAGAGCAGGAAATTTTTGACGAACCTCTTCAACCTGCTTGGTCGTTTTTCATGGATTGGTGTATTAATCTCACTCGCCCTGAATATAAAAAGTCCTAAGATCTTTATCTCCATATTCGCGATATCTCAGATCTTTGGTGCTATGGCGTCTAGTTCTTGGATTTCGTGGATGAGGGACTTGATACCGGAAGATAAGAGAGGCAGTATTTTTGGAAAGAGAAACGTCTACATATCGCTCGCAAGTCTTTTGATTTTTTATATGTACTCTTTTCTTATCGAGAAGATAAGCTTTGGATACGAAGTGATCATATCGATATCCCTCCTGGGAAGTTTTCTGTCTTATATCTATATGCAAAGGATACCTGACGTTCCCATGAAGCGTCATGGAACTATGGCTACATTGAAATTGGTTCTGAGGGATGAAAACTTCATGAAATATCTGAAGTTCGTTTTTTACTGGTACATGGTTGTCATGGTTACAAGCCCTTTCTACAATTACCATCTGATAAAAAACATAGGGGTCCCTTTCAGTTACATAGGTCTTGCTTCAGTCATCTCAAGCTGTGTCGCGATAGTCATGTACAAAATATGGGGAAGGGTATCTGACGAAGCAGGGCACAGAGTGGTGGCGGAATTGGGGATCTCTGTTGTAGGGATGATATCCATAATGTGGTTTTTCATGAATGATGGAACGTACAGATACCTGATGATACTCGATGCGGTCTTGACAGGCTTTGCGTGGTCTGCCATTAACCTGTCTTTGCTGACGTTACCTTTAGAAGTAGCGTCTTCCTCTGAGATTGTGTATTTCTCTGTGAATTCGGCTGTGGCTGGAGTGGGAGGGCTCGTTGGCTCGGTGATAGGAGGGATACTTGCACGTAATTTTTCTCGTCTTTGCATCGAACCTATGGGATTCAAAGTTCAAGGACTTCAGATACTTTTCTTATTAGGAGGAATTTTGAGGATCTCTTCCCTTCTTCTCCTGACCAGGGTAAGAGTGAAAAGACATGTTCCGATCAGAGCCTACATTTTCAACGTCCTTTCAGTTGTGGCTCGAAGATCTATAATTAGGCCAACCGAATACAATGGTAGTATAATTGTTAATAGGATAAAGGAATTGATAGAAAAAAGGAAGAGGGAAATAGAGGAGGCGGGAAGGTGGCGATTGAGAAGATGGTGGTGATAGATGTTAAAGAAAAAAGCGTGATTGTTGGAAAGAAAAGGGATACGTTGTGCGGTCATTGCTCTTTGAAAAATGTTTGCACAGCGGTGGATGAGGATATCAGGATCGAAATAGATTATGAGGATGGTGATCTTAAAGAAGGAGATATCGTTCTTGTGGAATCTCCAAGAACGGGGCCTTTGGAAATATCTGTGAAAGTTTATCTCATTCCTTTGATACTTTTTGTCTCCGGAATAATATTTGGGAACAGTGTTTTGAAGTTGAAGGATGTATACTCTTTTCTGTTGGGAATATCTTCCGTTTTGATTTATTACACCCTTCTCAGATTTTTCGATAAAAGAGAAGTTTTCAAGATTGTGGGCAAGGTGCCAAATCCACATGAATGATATCACTTCGGAATGGTTATATTTTCTAGCTTGCTGGTCACTTTCGTTGTTATCTCCACACTGCCTTTAGAAGGTGCTATCACAGCATAGAAGAGATCCGCTTTCCTCTGGAAACCGTACCTCTTCTTTCTATTCACTTTCTCAAGGATCGGTCTCCACGTTCCACAATTTATATAGACCTTCTTTTTTTTACCAACGGGAACGATTCTTAAGGAATGATGGTGTATATGGCCGAATATCACAATATTCGTTTCTGGTATATCGGGTTTTTCTCCCTCTATGTATCCCGCAAAATCCGTTTCTTTTAAACCCTTTCCTTTCAATATCCTTCTAGCATTTTTGTACAAGTAATCCGTTTTTCTGAATTCTCTCAGCTTCATGGTAGCCCTGACAAGGGTCTCTCCAAGCTTCATCCCACCAGATCTGTTGACAAAAACTTTGGATAGCCAGTGAGTCTTTGGAAAATTCTTTTTCATCCAAAGTTTCACCTCAGTCGTTCTCAGCATTTCAACGAAGGACTTCGTCCAAAGTTCCAGGATGTCCACTCCTATATCGTACGTCTCCATCACGTATTCAAACCAGTGAAAAACATCCATTGCTGGCCTGATATTATCGTAATCCCTGATGATCTCTTTGGGAACAAGGCTCTGTATGTTGTCATCGAATCTCACCATCATGTATCTTGTCATGAAATCCCCAAGAGGTGGTATGAGTCTACCAGACCTTTTATCCCTGGTGAATTTATTTATAATATCGAACTGATTGCCATGGATGGCCAGGATCTTGAACTTTTCATCGAAATAATACGGGACGATCGACACATCTCCTATTTTCTCTCTCAACTTCTCCTGAAGTTTTGGATTCTTAAGCAGGTAATAATCATGATTTCCTACAATGTATACCAGTTTATGTTTTTTTGTGAATTTTCTCAGAGCGTTGAAAACCCTTTCATGTTTCCGCGCTATATCCTCGAAAATACATCCATCCAGCTTTTCTAAAAGAATGTCAAAGGGAATCAATCCCCATTCTTTTACAACCCTGCTTTCCAAGAGTTCAAAACCATCTCCAACGATAACCAGTTCTACGTCATTTTCTTCATACATGTCGTTCAAAAATTCCACAAATTCATCATCGTACACGAAATCGTCCTTTGCCGATCCGTCTCCTATGTGAAGATCGCTTATGAAAACTTTCTTCATGACCGATCCCCCGATTGATATTTCAAGAAGAACTCTCCGAGTTTCACTTCCAGGACTTTGCATTCAATTTCAACCTTTTCTCCTACTGGAACCATAAAAGTTTCGTACTTTCCAACACCCTTTCCATTTATCCTTCCACTTTCAAGAGTGATCAACACAGAAAATCCTTCTGATATCTCATTTTTCATCAATCTGATTCTGAAATGTTCGCAATCGAATCTTTTGACGTTTTCGTGATAGATATCCTTTATATTCACTTTCCTGATGACCTTGAGGGCTTTATCCAAATGAAGCTTTCTACCTCTTCCCCAATCGTGTATTCTGTATGTGAGGCTTCTTATCGGTACCGAAAAGCTTCCCAAGTTCGTATGAACCCCATATCATTTCTCTGAGTTTTGGAAGAACTTTTATCATTCTCTGTATCCTCCTATCTTTATTTCACCATCTTGATAGAAAACGATTGCTTTCTTTAGAATCCTTTCCACATAGAATTTTCTATCGAATATGGATATCTCAACACCAGGATACAAAACGCTCTTTGCTATTATCTGAGCTCCTTTTGCTTTCTTTTCGCTATCTTCCTTCAAAGCCTCATACTCTTTTCTGTTCCTGTCTAATGATTCTCTCAAGTTTATCAGAGTTTGGGAAACCTTCATGAGCATCTCGAGTTTGTTTGGGGGTAATTTTCCACCACTTCTTTCCATCAATTTTCTGAGTTCCATGAGGACTTTCGTAAGTTTTCTGATGTTTTCTTCATCCAGTTTTATTTGAGCTTCCAGTACTTTCAACCTTTCCCTTACGAGGGGATCAACTCCAACCTCTATTCTTGTGCTCACACCAAGGTTTGACCCGATCTCATTGGCTACAACGCCGTAGCCAGCAGTTATCACACCTCCAACTATTATACCTCTTGTAACCTCCACGCTTCTTCCAGCTTTGACCTTGCTGTTTTCTATGGATCTATCGACAATAACATCCAAACCAGCTTCCACCTCGACGTTTTCTAAAAAGTACGCTTTGACGTTCTTCCTGGCTTTGATGAGTCCTTTACCTCTACCCTTGGCTCCGTGTACTTCCACATCTCCATTCAGTGATACTACAGTTGAAGCTTCTGCAACACCCTTTATAACCACATTCCCTTTGGCTTTGACTACAAAATCTGGTCTCACATCACCTTTTACTTCAACAGAACCTGGGAAATCTATGTTTCCAACGGAGTAATCCACGTTTCCTGAAACCGTGAGAGTCTCATCGACATCAATGGTCCCGTCGTCTTTAACCACAAGGAGACCATCTTGTATGGCTATCAAAACATCTCCTTCCCTTTTAACATTTTTACCTAGGTTCAACTGTGGATCCTTCCCTGGCTTTGGTTTGACCGGTAGTCCAAAAACATCTTTTCCTTCATGCCCTTTTGTTGGCGGTATGATTCTTGCAATCCTTTCCCCTCGTTTCACAAGGATTCTTTTCTTCGAAGGCATGGATTTCAAATCGACCTTGCCCCCCAAAATTTCCTCATATTCTGGTACTTTCTTTATCAGCTCAATCTCGCCATCTTTACCGTCAACTGGAGGCTTCCCAACTGCCACAAGTTGCGGTACTCTGTAAATGGGATTTACCGTTAGCTGGTCGATCTTATCCTTTAAAATCCCATACTTTATCCCTGCATTGTCAAGAGCTTTCAGAATATCACTCTGAGATATGGTCTCACCCTCTTCATCTGGTATGAGCGTGATGTATGCTGACATTCGATCTTTGCTGACAGATACTTCAACTTTCACAAAGTATCACCTCACCAGGGATGCTCTTTAAGGAAATTTTCCAGTGACTTGATGGCTATTTCGGATAGTTTTCTTCTCCTTTCGAAGCGATCCCTTACTCCGATTTTTGGAAGGAGCCCGAAATTCGCGTACATTGGTTTTAAATCTCCCACGCACCCCTCTATTACGTAATGGAATAGAGAACCCAGCATCGTTTCTCTCGGGAATCTGACAGGCTCCTTTCCCCTCAGCATCCTATATATATTGTACGCTACATATATTCCAGAAGCAGCAGATTCCACGTATCCTTCCACTCCAGTTATCTGACCTGCAAAAAATATCCTTTTATCTTTCCTCAATCTCATGAAAGGATCCAAAACCTTTGGAGAGTTGATATAGATGTTCCTGTGCATGACACCATATCGGACTATCTCAACCTTTTCAAGACCGGGTATAATTCTTATGACCTTTTTCTGCTCTTTCCATTTCAATCTTGTTTGAAATCCAACAAGATTGTACAATGTTCCTTCCATGTTGTCCCTTCGGAGTTGAACGACAGCATAAGGTTCCTTTCCTGTCCTTGGGTCCACAAGACCTGTGGGTCTCAATGGACCAAAACGCAGGGCATCCTTCCCACTTTTTGCTATTTCTTCTATGGGTTTGCATCTCTCGAAAAGGAGCTTCTTATCGAAATCTTCTATTTCTATGGTTTCCGCTTCCACCAATGCTTTCCACAATCTTTCATAATCTTCCTTGTCCAGAGGACAATTTATGTAATCTTTTGATTCCTTTTCAAATCTATCCCCAAAGAAGACCTTCGATAGATTTACAGTTTCGTAGGTCACGATAGGTGCCACCGCGTCGAAAAAGTGCAGGAAATGCTCTCCTAATAGTTCCTTGAGGAAAGCTGTTAAGGAAGGAGAAGTCGCTGGTCCAGTGGCTACGACCCAGATCTCATCTGAAGAAGGGGTTAAACTCTTTATTTCCTCGCGAATTATGGAAACGCCAGGACAATTTTTTATTCTCTCGGTGACTCCTTTTGAAAACCTCTCTCTATCGACGGCCAGAGCTTTTCCGGCTGGTATCTTCGCTTTATAGGCTTCTTCGAGTATCAAGGAACCTAACAACTTCATTTCCTTTTTCAACAATCCTTCAGCGTTGACTGGATCTTCAGACTTTAAAGAATTGCTACAGACGAGTTCTGCAAACAGATCTGTTTTGTGCACTTCCGTCATCTTAATCGGTCTCATCTCGTGAAGAACGACTTCAATGCCTCTTATGGCCAGTTGATAGACAACCTCCGATCCAGCAAGTCCTGCTCCAACAACATGAACTATCACTCTTTTTCATCATCCCTCCTGGGAGGTACTTGATATTTCTTTTTGAGGATCAGGAGATTCCCCACATCAACATCTTTGAACTTCATTACATCGAATATCTTCTGGATGATGTAGACTCCCAATCCCCCTGGTTTCACCTCCTCCAGGGGTCTTGGTTTTATCTTGGAAGGATCGACCTTGGGGCCAAAATCTCTCAGAAGAATTTCCAGTTCGTTCTTATCGTCCTTCCATGTGAGCGTCATGACTATGTATTTACTCTCGTCTTTCTTGTATGTGTGGACGATTATGTTAGATACAGCTTCATCCAGAGCGAGCTCTGTGTCGAATATATCTTCCTCGAAAACTTTTTTGAGAAGCAGGAAATTTCTCACGACGGTCCTGGCTATTCTGATGTTTTCAGCTTTGGCTGGAAAGGAAAGAGAAATGATCTCCATTTACCATCCCATCCTTTCGGAGAGTAATAGTATCAATGACTCCATATACAATCTTGGGGATATTAGATACTCCTTCTCGAAATTCAATATCGAAAGAAAAATATCATGTACCTTTTTACCAATCATATAGGCTGCCTCTTCGATATCTCCCGTTTTCAAGAAGATACTTATATCCTCTGGTACTTCATGATCGAAAGATATGCCACCTTTGAAAACGATGTTTGGTATCTCCTCATACAAGAATTTCCCAGATTCTCTTGAGTATCTCTCAAGCAGTAAAGCTTTTCTCAAAGCTTCCGAGAAACTCTTTTCTTTGGATGATATATAAACAGATCCTTCAAAACTCACATCTGGAAAATCCAGGATAACGTAAAGATCCATGGAACCTAAATTGTAAATCCAATCCGCTACCTTTGAGAGCTCTTTTCTCAACTTGAAACGCTCTCCCATATTTTCCGTTTTTACAAGAGCTATTCGTCTTTTTGCTTTCCATTCGGGACTCTCTTTCTCCAGGTTTTTTATGATATCAGGATATTCTCTATGACACCATAGAACATGATCTATGTATGCCTTTAAATAGGCAGGATTCTCTCTCTCGTTAGAGGGTATCAAAACAACACATTCACCAATTACGGTTTCTATCTTTGAAATGGTGTAGTCGATACCGTAGAAGTTTCCCGATAAAGTCGTTCCGACCTCATCCACTATCCTGGAAAGCTCCAAAATTTTGGATTCTTCCATATCGATATTCGACCACATTATTCTGTCTCCGAAAACCAACGCCATCTTGGCTTCTTCAAAATCTATCATCCTTACTCCTCCTGACTATTCTCACCTTATACCTGCCAATTTTCAAATTTCTCTTACCAACCCATAGATTTCCATTCTCTTTGTACACCGTACAAATTCAGGATCCTTTTCAGTTTTTCTTCTCTTCTCATTCGTGATATCTTTCTCTTTTCCTCAGTCTCCCTTTTGCTGAAGATGCAACCACAGTAATCTTGCCTGTAGATACCAAGCTCTCTGGAAACCTTTATACTGAACTCCTGTCCCCCTTTCTTTTTAAAATCCGCGAAATAAAACTTGATACCGTATTTTCGTTCTAAAGCTTTTCCTATCTCTTCTATCCAGGAAAGATTCTTCATGGGACTTGCTGCTAGAGTGGTTGTAAAAGCATCGAATCCTTTCATGCCAAGTTTGGCAGTTTCCTCCAACCGGTATTTGATACATTCATAACATCTCCTGCTTCCTTCACCCAGCTCCCTGTATTCCTTCACAACCTCGTACCATTTTTTTACGTTGTAATCTCCCTTTATCAACGGTAACTTCCATTTCCTTGCGAGAAATTCAACGTTTTCTAATCTCTTTTCATATTCTTTTGGAGGATGTATATTGGGATTGAAAAAGAAAAGAGTCAAATCGAGATCCTTCAAATGGTGATAAGTCGCTATCAAGTCGGGAGCACAGCATACATGGACTAGTATTTTCATGGAAGACACCTCAGAACACTTTCTTAGAATCGATCAATATGGTGACGGGGCCATCGTTTATCAGATGAACTTCCATTTTCGCTCCAAAAACACCGTTTTCAACCTCAATTCCTTCTTTTCTAAGGATCTCTATGAACTTTTCGTAGAAGACTCTTCCTTTCTCAGGAGAAGCAGCCTGTGTGAAAGAAGGTCTCCTTCCCCTTCTACAGTCTCCGTAGAGCGTGAATTGGGAGACAACGAGGATCTTACCCCCAACATCCCTTACAGACTTGTTCATCTTACCCTCATCATCTTCAAAAATCCTGAGGTTCACCACTTTGTCAGCCAGCCATTTCAAATCTTCTTCAGAGTCTTCCTTACCCACTCCAAGAAGAACGAGAAGCCCTTTGTTTATACTTCCAACAACTGTTCCATCCACAACGACCCTTGACTCTTTGACCCTCTGAACTACCGCTCTCACCCTACCACCCTTTCGACACTCATAACACATTTATGATTCTTCAAATTATTCATGAGTATTGAGAGTTCTTTTGTGTCTCTCACTTTCACATGTACTTTCACAATCGTCGGTTCTCTGTTCGGGGTTAATATTTTAGCAGATACGAAATCCACTCCATGATCTCCTATGTGGTTTATCAGATTTCCAATATCACTCCTTTTGACGACAACTATCCTGAGAAAGGCATCAAAGGAACCCACCACATCCGTGACCCATTGCGCATCGAATATCCTGTCTTCATCGATTCCTTTCAAATTCTTACAGTTGATTCTGTGGATCGTGATACCCCTTCTGCTAACAACACCAACTATGGGATCACCCATGATGGGATTGCAACATTTCGCTATATGGACTTCTATATTCTTTAAATTACCCACAACCACTGGTGAAGAACTCGTGGAAATTTTCCTCCGTCTCTTTCTCTTTGTTTGTGTTTTCTCCCCGGTGATCGCTTCAAGCAGATCTTGGAAGGTTATCGTCCCTTCTCCTATCTTCATGAAGAACTCCCTGTCTGAGAGCCCTTCTCGTATTCTCTTCAACCCATCTATTTCCAGAATCTCTTCCAGAGATCTTCCGAGTTTTTTGCTGATCTTCCTCAATATATCCTTTCCTCGTTCTACCAGTTCTCCCCCAAATTTCTCCTTGAAAAATCTCCTGATCTTTGCCTTCGTTCTAGGAGATTTTGCGTATTTCAACCAATCAAGACTTGGTCCAGAAGAGTTCCTGTTGACTATGATTTCAACCACGTCTCCATTTTGGAGCTGATAATCTATTGGAACCATCTTCCCGTTGACCTTGGCTCCAGCAAAGTGATGACCGATCTCCGTGTGAATGGTGTAAGCGAAATCTATCGGAGTGGCGCCCTTGGGAAGATGTTTTATCTCACCTTTAGGTGTGAAAACGAAGACCTCATCCATCTGAAGTTCCTTCTTTATGTCATCTATTCCGACGATTCCCTGGGATATCTCTTTCCTCCATTCCAGGAGTCTTTCAAACCATTCTTGAGCTGATTTCAAATCAGGTTTTTCCTTGTATATCCAATGAGCTATCAGACCGTACTCCGCTTCCACGTGCATCCTCTCGTCTCTGATCTGAATTTCAAGGGGTTCACCATATTGCGTTATCACCGTTGTGTGAAGCGATTTGTAACCATTGGATTTTGGAGCGGCTATGTAATCCTTTATCCTTCCTGGAAGGGGAGGCCATATGCTGTGAACGATCCCAAGGACACTGTAACATGTTGGAACATCTTTCACGATCGCCCTGACAGCTATGAGGTCGTAGATTTCTTCGAATCTTTTTCCTCTCTCCTTCATCTTTCTCCAGATACTGTAGTAATGCTTGTAACGCCCTTCTATTTTCGCTTCTATCCCATGTTCTTCTAGAGCAGCTTTCAATATGTCCATGTACTCTTTAGTTCTTGCTTCCCTTTCCTTCTTTTTCTCCGCCACCAGCCTCTTCAGCATATAGTATTCCTCCGGATAGAGAACTTTGAAAGCCAAATCCTCCAATTCGGATTTGATGGAGTGAATACCAAGTTTATGAGCTATCGGTGCGTATATTTCAAGGGTTTCAAGCGCTTTATAGCGTTTTTTCTCCTCATCCCTGACATACTGTATCGTCCTCATGTTGTGGAGTCTATCAGCGAGTTTCACGAATATAACTCTCATGTCTTCGGCCATAGCGAGGAACATCTTCTGGATCGTTTCTATCTTTCTCTTCATATCACTCATTCCAACGGGAGGATTTATACTACTGACTTTTGTGACACCATCCACAATCCTTGCGATCTCCCTCCCGAAGATTTTAATGACGTCGTCCAATGTCACCTTTCCTTCGCTGTCTTCAACCACATCGTGAAGAAGACCGGCTGTTATGGTAACGACATCCATTCCAAGGGATGCTAAAATTCTTGCAACTTCTTTTGGATGGTTGATAAAGGGCTCTCCTGAAAAACGTACCATTCCTTCATGGGCTTTCGAAGCCACAACGTAGGCTTTTGAGATAAGATCCCTTTCTTTCTGAAGGAATTCATGACCTTTTATCGAGGCGAGCTCATCCACAAATTCTTCGGCTTCCTTCTGTATTTGTAACCTTTCCATGTATATCACCTTCAAAGAAATCATATCATAAGATTTTAAAAAAGGAGAGGGACTGTAAGCCGGATTCTGTCGTGGGTGGTCATCAATCTGTGCGGCCTACCCGGGGATTCGGGCGGGCCACCCTCCCCTGCTCGGCCTTGCTCCGGGTGGGGGTTGCCAAGCGATCGGGTTACCCCGATCCTGGTGGGCTCTTACCCCACCGTTCCACCCTTGCCCTCTCAGGCGGTCTTCTTCTCTATGGCCCTTTCCAGGGATCGCTCCCTCCGGGTGTTACCCGGCACCCTGCCCTCGGAGTCCGGACTTTCCTCAGAACACACACGTGTGTGCGCCCGCGACCACCCGTCCCTCTCCGGGAAAATTATACATTACTGGGGTATGGGGTGAAGGGTGTGGGGTTCGATTATCGATCACCGAGCAGCGATCATCAACCACCTTAACACTCTGTACCCCATACCCTGTACCCCATACCCTACCATTTCACACCCCTCACCCTAACGTTTGAGTTGCATTTTCTTGACCGATGTGTGAGAGAGTGTGTATAATCATATAAGGTCTCTTTAAAACGAAGAAAGGAGGTAGAGGTGGTATGAAAAAACTCTTCATTCTCTTCATGGTTTTAGTGGTTGTCTCTATCTTTGGGGCAAAGGTTATAAACTGGGCCATCTATGAAGAACCAAAAACACTGAATGTTTGGAACCACTACGGACCAGCGGCCACTGTTTGGAACACCTACGTTATGGCTGGAAAGTACGGCGCTTTGTACACATACTCGGATGTCAGATTCGACTGGATACCTGCACTTGCAGCTGACATGCCAAAGAAATATCAAGAAGGGGAATACTGGGTATACGAAATCCCTCTCAGACATGATGTTAAATGGAGCGATGGAACACCGTTCACTGCCGATGATGTCGTTTTCACCATCAACACAGTGCTCAAGCTCATAAAGGATTACGGTCTTGGTGGTAACTGGGCTTCCATGTATGACCCGGATTTCGTTGAAAAAGCAGAGAAGGTGGATGATTACACGGTCAAGATCTACTTCAAAAAACTCGGACTTGCGAAAGTCGAATTCGGTGCATTGATGGGAGCCATCGTGCAGAAGAAATTCTGGGAACCCAAGATCGAAGAAGCTTTGAAGAGTGAAAACCCGCTTCAGACCCTCTACAGCTACGAGCCAGAAGACCCCGGCCTCGGAGCATTCGTGCTCAAGAAATGGGAAAAGGGAGCTTTCGTTGAGAATGCGGCTCTTCCCGACTATTATGACAGAGGATTCGTTGAAATCCTTTACAAAAACGGAGCTGTTGAGTTGAAGAACGAGAACACAGGATTCCACTGGGTAGGTTACGGTGAACCGAAAGGAGATGTTGAACTCAAAGTAGAAACGGGGCCATTCGTGGATAGCATAATCTACAGAATATACAAAGAAAGAAGTGTTGCCATAACTGCTCTGATAAATGGAGACGTTTCATTCATATTCAATCCGTTGGGACTTCAGAAAGGTGAACTCGATCAGTTGAGAGGGAAACCTGGTATAAAGCTCGTCTCATCACCAAGTAACGGATTCAGATACGTCGCCTTCAATATGAGAAGGTATCCTATGAACATCAAAGAATTCAGACAAGCCATAGCACTCCTTGTCGACAGAGACTTCATCTGTAACAGAATCCTCGCAGGTCAGGCCATACCAGTTTCTACACCGGTTCCACCAGGTAACGTCTTCTGGTACAACAAAGACGTTAAAACAATCGGTGAGGGGATGAGCTATGGTGAAAGAAGGAAGAAAGCGATAGAACTTCTCAAGAAAGCGGGATTCAAATGGATCGTTGAGCCCAAGATAAAAGGAGACAAGATCGTGAGGAAAGGTAAAGGGCTCATTGGACCCGATGGAAAGAGACTTGAAGAGATAGAACTTCTTGCACCTGGTCCTGGTTACGACCCAATGAGGGCAACAACTGCTATATTCATCGAAAAATGGGCAAACGAACTCGGTATTCCGATAAAAGCGAACCTTGTTGACTTCAACTACATAGTTCAAAAAGTCTGGGATGAAAACTTCAATTA
>MZGO01000061.1 GCA_002084985.1 Thermotoga sp. 4484_232
AAGAGGTATTTGTCAGAGATAAAGATGCTGAGGGGGATATGAAGATGAAGTATCTTGATATGTTACAGTGTACAGGGAAGATATGGAAATTGTGTTGGCTCTTGTTAAGTTTTTGGCGTACAACATGTATGTGATATATTTTTGCCTTATTTTTTCTCTTTTCTCATATTTTTGTCACTCCTATCCCGATTTTTGAAACGCTGCCTGAAGCATTTGACATCATAAGGATCCATTATGTATAATCCCATAGAACTTTATGACAAGGAGGTGAGGAAGTGGATAGAAAAGAGATAATGGGGAAGGTGAGAAAGATAATATCTGAAAAACTAGGTGTTGAGGAAGAAAAAGTGGTTGAGGAAGCAAAACTTATAGATGATCTGGGAGCAGACTCCCTTGATTTGGTCGACCTTATAATGGATTTGGAAAACGAATTCGGTGTCAAGGTGGATGACTCGGATATCGAGAAGATATCAACTGTGGGGGAAGTGGTGGATTATATCACTAGGAAATTGTGAAAAAATCAAAGGGCGGAATCCCGCCCTTTTTTACAACGATTTAAGAATGTCTTCTATCTCCTCCTTCAATTTGATCAATCTCTCTCTGAGTTTCTCACAGTCATTCCAGCTTTGCTCCTTGCAAGAGCACCTGCTGAAACCGCAAGACTGTCGACCCACGTCAATCTTTCAGAAGAATTCCTAATCTCCTCTATGACTTCGGGTCTGAAGAGAGTTCCCACAAGAAGTGCTGTTTCCAATTTATGGATTTCCTCCCTACCTACAGGATTGAAATTGAGCTGCATCTTTATCCCTCCTTTTCTCTAAATTCTCCAACATGCACAACGATACCTTTGTCGGTTATTTCGAACATGTGTCTCCTCATGGAGTGAGAAGTTCCTCTCATTTTCCATACCACAAGGCTTCTTCTGAGTTCTCTGTCGATTTCATCAAGGTCCAACCTTATTATCCCATCGACACCATGTTCTACGCCAGGTCCTCCAAATCCTCTTTCTGTAACAGAAACTTGACTCACGAATAAAGCGGTGCAACCAAGACCTGCTAGAACTTTCTTCAACTGAAAGATCACATTTCTCGCAATGGTGGGTTTCGAGAGGTAAAGGGTTGTCACTGAATCTATAACGACTCTTTTCACGTTATGATTCTTTATAGCATTCCTCAAAACGTCCACCATTTCTCTCATGTCCCCTATATCTTTTACGACGTACTTTTCTTTTTCAGCGCTACTGCCTATACCACCTGTGAACGCATCGATAATCACGAACTTCCCATTCTTTTCGTATCCAGAGACATCCCATCCAAACTGTTCCATATTTTTTCTAACCTGCACTGGATGTTCCTCCAAAGATACGTAGATCCCTGGTTCATCCATTCTTAAGCCGTTCCACAGAAACTGCTGACAGAAAATTGTCTTTCCAGTCCCTGGGCCACCGGATAATAGAACAACGTTCCTTTCAGGTATTCCTCCATGAAGGATCTCATCCATTCCCGGTATTCCCGTTTTGACCCTTTTCAAGTTCACCCCCCCTTGATCCAACATAACCGTTTGACGTAATATTTCTGAGAAGACGCTCACTAAAATTATACACACAATTTTGGGAGGGATGAGTGTGATATTCACCATAACCATGAATCCCTGCTTGGATAGGTTCCTTTATGTCGATGATTTGATAGAAGATGATACAGTTAGAGTGAAGGAAGTGAGAGAGTATCCCGCCGGTAAAGGAATAGATGCTGCAAGGGTGATAAGAGAATTGGGAGGAACATCAGTTGCGATAGCGCTTTTAGGAGGTTGCACTGGAAGAAAAATAGAGGAGATGCTTGATAGAGAAGGAGTTATATACACGGCTGTGAGGGTGGATGTTGAGACTCGAACCAACGTGATCATACAAAGGGGGATTCATCAATACAGATTGAGTTTACCGGGTCAACCCGTTGCTCGAGAGAAACTCGAGGTCGTTAGGGAAATTCTGCAAGCCCTCGTAAGAGAAGGAGATTATGTCATAATATCTGGAAGTCTACCATCAGGTGTTGGACCTGAATATTATGCTGGACTTGTTTTCATGCTGAAGAACTGGGGAGCTATTGTGTATCTTGATGCAGATGGTGAGAATTTGAAAAACGGGATTTTAGGAGAGCCTTATGCCATTAAACCGAATTTGCACGAACTCAGAAGACTCCTTGGTAAGGATGTGAAAATTGATACCGGACTTATCGAAGATGTGATGAAGATAATCGAAAGGTACAACGTGGAAGAGGTTCTTCTAACTCTAGGTAAGGAAGGTTCTTATCTGATAACCAAGGATGAGAAATACATGGCAAAAGTTCCAGACGTCCCGGTCATAAGTGCTGTTGGCGCGGGTGATTCGTTCCTCGCCGCGTATGTTCTGAAAAGAAGTGAAGGATTGGATAGAAGAGAGGCTTTTAGATGGGGGAATGCCGCAGGGACCGCTTCAGTCATGACACCTGGAACAGAACTCTGTAAAAAGGAAGATGTCGTGAATCTTCTGGACAAGATCGAGATAATCACTCTGTGACCTGGGTCTTTCTGTATCTCAACGAGGATATACCTTCAGATATTGCCTTTGCCCTCTTATCTCCTATTCCTTCGACTGATTTGAGTTGATCTAGAGAAGCTCTGCTTATAGCTTCTATATTCTTAAACGCCCTAACGACGTTGTAACTGACGTTCAGAGGGATTCTAGCCACATATTTTAATATCCTATAGCCTCTTGCAGAAAGGGTTATATCGGAAAGTTGAGAAGTTTGCTGAACATCGTACCCCATCGCTCTGGCTATAGAAATCTGGCTTATTTCCTTCTCCTTGATGAATTTCTCTATTATATCTTCAGCGGTTCTTTCATCAATTTCCTCGTTCGCATAATCCATTATCAACAGTTCCACAATGTCATCCACATCTTCGATCAATTCATTAACCTGCATTATCGCAAGCCTTCCTTCATCCCCAATCTCTATCAGATAAGGCTTCAACTCCTCATGTATCTTCAATATCATGAGACCCTTCTCCACAACTCTCATAACATCCTGCAAAGTTACCCTGTTTTCGAGCTCCATAGCATCCAGGCTAGAGAGAAACCTATCGAAATTCACTCTGTACTTTTCGAGGGTACTTATAGCTTGATTCACCCTTATTATGAGGAAACTCGTTTCGTTAACAACGTATTTGTAACTCTTATAGTATAGGGTTATTATGTTTCTCCTTCTGGATACGGCTATCACCATTTTCCCGGTTTGCTTTGCAACTCTCTCAGCAGTTCTATGTCTTGTACCAGTCTCAGTCGTAGATATCGAAGCATCTGGAACGAGATGAACATTCGCATACAATATCTTCGTTATATCCTCGTTAACAACGATAGCCCCATCCATCTTCGAAAGTTCGTACAGCCTCTCAGGAGAGAAAGGCGTGTTCAGCTCAAAACCTCCTTGTATTATATCTTTGTACTTGGTGATGTCGTCGGTAAAGAATATCAGAGCCCCGAAATTAGCCCTTATGATATCGTCCAGCGCCTTCCTCAGCTTAGTTCCAGGAGCTATTAATCTTATTTTGTCAAGAAGTTCTTTCGGTATCACCCTCATTCCCTCCTCACAATTTTCAAGGCTTCTGAAAGGTCCCTAACTTTTATCGCTCCTTCAAATTGCACTTCTTCCCAAGGAATCAGAACTTTCTCATATTTTTTCAAATTCATGATCCTTCTCTTAATATTGTATACCTTTCTCACCCTACCATCCAGACCTATTTCACCTATAGCGACTAAATTTCCAAGTGGTATATCCAGAAGAGAGGAGTACATAGCCATGGCTATTGCAAGATCTGCCGCGGGATCCGTGATTCTGATACCTCCTACAACGTTCATGTATATATCATGGTTTTCGAATGGTAGTTTGAATTTTTTACTCATCACAGCAGATACCGTGATGATCCTGTTCGTATCGATTCCTCTTCCGACCCTTCTTGGATTCACCATCTTGCTTCTTGAGACTAGAGCTTGAACCTGTACAACGAAGGCCCGTGTCCCTTCGAGGACACACGTTAGAACGTTTCCGGATGGTAACTCTCCCTCTTCAACAAATACAGGATCTGTGACCTCGAAGATACCCCCTTCCCTCATTTCGAAAACCACTATCTCTCCAGACGGTCCGAACCTGTTTTTGTTGATTCTGAGGATTCTCAAGTCAGTCCCCTTTTCACCCTCAAAGTAAATGACGGTATCCACCATATGTTCAACCAGTTTTGGCCCCGCTATCTCTCCTTCTTTAGTAACATGTCCTATAAGCAGGACAGGAACGGATTTTGTTTTTGCAAATTTTATGAGTTTCATCGTGGTTTCTCTTATTTGAAGGACACTTCCCGGTGCGGAATCGTATTCAGGGATGAAAATGGTTTGAAGAGAGTCGACTATTAAAAGAGCCAGATCTTCAATATTTTCTATGTACTCAAACAAACTCGTTAAATCGTTTTCCATAGAAACGAAGATTTTATCTCCATTTTTTATCCCAGTTCTTTCGGATCTTATCTTAAGTTGAGTCAGAGATTCTTCACCTGAGAGATAAACCACGTTTCCATATCTGGAGAAACTATCTGCTATTTCGAGAGCTAAAGTGCTTTTTCCAACGCCGGGTTCTCCTGCAAGGAGAATCACTTGCCCTGGCACAATGCCACCGTTTAAAGCCCCATCAAGCTCCGAAAAACCTGTTTTCATCCTTTCACTTTTTTCTGAAGTCACATTGGATAAAGGAAGCAGAGGGGAAGCTTCAAAAACTTCCCCTCTGCTTAAGATCATCTCCTTAGCTGTGTTCCATTCACCACACTCTGGGCATCTACCAAACCACTTTGGAGAAGTGTAACCACATTTTTCACAGATAAAGACCTTTTTTCTTTTCATCCAGTCGCCCCCACAGGTTTCTTCCTCTTAGAGAATTTCAGAGTACCTTTTGAAACCTTACACACGATGATATCTCCTTCCTGAAACTTTCCTTTCAACAGTTCTTCAGAGAGTGGATCTTCTACATATTTTTGTATGGCCCTTTTCAGAGGCCTTGCTCCGTAGATAGGGTTGAAACCTTTATCTACAAGGAATTCTTTAGCTTCTTTTGTCAGCTTCAACTGCATGTTTTTCTCAGCAAGGCGCTTCCTCATATCCCTCAGGAGAATGTCGATGATCTTCTTTATATGATCCCTTGTCAGTGGGTGGAAAACGATTAGCTCGTCCACCCTGTTAAGAAATTCGGGTCTGAAGGTTTTCTTGACTTCTTCAAGGACGAGTTCTTTTATCTCCTGATAGGTCCTTTCTTGATCCTCACCAGAGACGAACCCGAGGCTTCTCCTAGTTTTGTTTATAATCGTCCCTCCGAGATTGCTGGTCATGATTATAATGGTGTTTCTGAAATCGACCTCATGACCCTGCGAATCGGTTAGTCTTCCATCGTCCATTATTTGAAGCAAGAGATTGAAAACATCTGGATGAGCTTTCTCTATCTCGTCGAAAAGGATCACAGAGAATGGCCTCCTCCTCACTTTTTCAGTTAGCGTTCCTCCCTCTTCGTATCCAACGTACCCTGGGGGAGCACCGATCAGTCTTGATACTGAGAACCTTTCCATGTATTCACTCATATCGAATCTTAACAGAGCTTTTTCATCGCCGAATAAGTATTCTGCGAGAGCTTTCGCAAGCTCTGTTTTCCCAACCCCTGTTGGACCAAGGAACATGCAACGGCTTTTATAGCTTCATCGCCCTTGCAACGGCTTTTATAGCTTCATCCTGTCCAACAATCCTCTCATGAAGCGCTTCTTCAAGTCTCAGGAGTTTTTCAGCCTCAGCTTCTTCGAGTTTCCTCAGAGGGATACCTGTCCAGGAGGATACAACCCCTGCTATGTCGTCGACGTCAACTGTCGCTATCATGGTTTCCGCCCTTTTCCTCCACTCAGAGTACCTCCTTCTATATTCCAGCTCCATCTCTTTTTCCTTTTCCTTCAAAGCGGCAGCTTTTTCATAGTCTTGGTTTAAAACCGCAAGTTCCTTTTCCGACTTTATCGCTTCCAATTGGTTTTTAAGAGCTTTGAGTTTTGGTGGCATTATGAATACTTTGAGCCTAGCCCTTGCCCCCGCTTCGTCTATGACATCTATAGCCTTATCTGGTAGATAGTGATCCGTTATGTACCTTTTGGAGAGGTAAACAGCTGCCTCCAGAGCTGCATCGGAGTATTTCACCCTGTGATGAGATTCGTATTTGTGCCTTAATCCCCTGAGAATATCCAGAGTCTCCTCCTCAGTCGGTTCCCTCACGAATATCTTCTGGAATCTTCTCTCAAGTGCTGCATCTTTCTCTATGTACTTTCTGTACTCATCTGGTGTTGTAGCACCTATGCATTTGATTTCCCCTCTTGAAAGAGCGGGTTTCAATATATTCGCCGCATCAACAGCACCTTCAGCTGATCCCGCTCCGACTATTGTGTGAATCTCATCTATGAAGAGTATTATGTTTTTGTCTCTCGTGACGATCTGTAGCAACTTTTTCATCCTCTTTTCGAACTCTCCCCTGTATTTGGTACCGGCCACCAAAGCAGCCACATCTAGCGAAAAGATGGTTTTGTTTTTCAAAATCTCAGGAACCTCTCCCGCAACGATCCTTTGAGCCAATCCTTCGACGATGGCGGTTTTCCCAACACCAGGTTCTCCTATTAAAACGGGATTGTTCTTTTTTCTTCGAACGAGGACTTGCATGACCCTTTCAATCTCTTCTTCTCTTCCTATGACAGGATCCAGCTGACCCTTTGCTGCGAGTTCTGTCAGATCTATTCCAAAACCTTCCAATTGCTTCACAGAGCTACTGGAAAACGTTGGCTCTTCCCCTAGGGAACCAGTGGGGGATAGAGCATCGATTATCTCCCTTCTGAGAGCTGATATATCAGCACCCAGTTTTCTCAGAATGTGAACGGCTATTCCCTCACCCTCTCTGAGAATTCCCAACAAGAGATGCTCAGGATTTATCTTCTCACTACCCAAAAGCTTTGCTTCTTCATAAGCAAGCTCTGTGACTCTTTTGGCTCTGGGAGTCATTTGAGGAGAAGATACAAACCCCCTCATACCCATACCAACCATAGAGATAACTTCGTTTTTAACTCTCGAGTAAGTAATTCCTATCTCACCTAGTATATCCGTGACGGGTCCCTTCCCAACCTTCAAAATCCCCAATAGGATATGCTCTGTTCCGACGTAGGAATGTCCCAGGTCTTTTGCCTCTTCCTGAGCCGTTACGAAAACTTGAGCAGATCTTTCCGAGAATTTATCGAACATCGTATCACCTCCGAGGTCATTTCATAAATGAGACAATGAGAGCCAGAAAGTTGTTCAAAGAATGGATCACCATGCTTGGTATTAAAGAGTTGTAATGCTCTTTAACGGTCCCCAGTATTACTGCTAGGACAAAAACCTGCGGAAATACCCTGAAAGGGTGAAACAATGAGAATATGATAGAAGATAGAATTATTGCTAGTTCCATTCTCATTCGCGATTTCAGAAAATCCTGAATATATCCCCTGAACATCATTTCCTCTCCAAGAGGAGCCAGGAACAAAGCTGTTATCACTAAAAACACGTTCCAATCGATATTAACAGTGTTTTCCGTATCTAGAGGGAATATTAGTGTTACAAGAAGCAAAGCTAAATAGGCCAGTGGAAAGAGAGCAAGTCCCCTGATGAATCCCCTCTGTGCATCTTTAAACCAGATCTTCGGATCGTTACCATCCATTTTCAAAAACCAAAGAGTCACCAAGACCATGATTGGATACCATATTATCAATCCTGCATCGCCGAGAAATACCATCAATTGTGCGGATGTTATCTGTTCCATTTTGTGTAACGAAAACAACAATCAATCGGTAAAATATCTTGTGGGAGGTGATGCAGGTGCTGGTTCCCAAAAATCTAGTTAATCAGGTTTACAGAGTGGGATCCATGAAGGTCGGAGAAGAAGGATTATCCATGGAGTTTAAAAATCCTTTCACGAGTGCAACTATAAGGAAATTCAAAGAGATTAAAATCGATGAAACAGTTTTTCCTCTGGAGAGGCTCAAGATGATTGTGGAGGGGAGAACTTTCTGTGGAGAAGATGAAAACATACCACTTCCTGTAGGAAAAATAATGAGAATGATACTAGAAGGTTACAGGAAACCTGGTAACCATGTGATAGAGATGGTTATAACAACAAGAGAGATAGGGGACCTCAGGTTCAAAGTAGAAGACAGCGCAGGTGAGAAGCAGGGTGTATAATCTCTCTCGAGGAGGGGTTGGATGCGAAAATGTGCAGTCTTGTTTTTTGTAACACTCCTTGGAACCATCATCTTATGTTTTGAATTCAATGTGGATGCTGATATCATGTTCACTTTATCTTCAAGTCCGAATATGGAAAGGTTTTATTCTATAAACGGCGAATTCATCTTCTTTGAGTTGGAAGACATTTCCATGGGAGTAGGAGGAGGAATCAACTTCTTCATGAAAGATTTCCTGGGTGAAAGGTTCTGTTTCGATGTGTATGGTATGAGCTCTTACATCATACCGCTGGAAGAAGAAAATACTGTCTTGAAGTTATCAGGATCAGGTGGTATGAGTTTCCTAGGAAAAGATTCTGAGAACAAAGGGTATTTCGTTAGAATGGAATTCGATATCTTCAGAAGACTTGGAAAATTCCTGATAGGTCTGGGTGGAGGGCTCGATCAACATGGTTTTGAGGATTCCTACCTGTTCTCGTTTTTTATAAAAATGAACATGGGGTTTGGTGAATGATGAGAGACGATTTAGAACTTTTGGATTTCCCGAAAGTGATGGATCAGATAAAGAAGTATGCATATTCCTCAATGGGGAGGGAACTTCTAGACTCCTTTAGACCTGTTCTCTTCCCCTGGGATGAACTCAAAAGATTGGAGGAGATGATCGATTACATCAACAAGGAAGGAGCCCCACCGATTGAAGGGATCGAGGAAGTTGAGAATATATTCAAGAAGCTGGAAAGTGGTTCTTTAGTAGACCCTCCCGAGCTTCTGAGAATAGCGTATTTTCTGGAAAGTTCCCAGAGATTGAGAGATATCTTCTTCAGCGAAAAAGATGAATATCCGAAAATATGGGAAAGATTTTCGAACCTTCCTTCATTTGATCATTTTATCGGAGAAGTCAAAAGATGTATATCTGAAGACGGTGAGATCGTAGACGATGCAAGCCCTAAGTTAAGGGATTTGAGAATCAGAAAAAGAAGTCTTCAAAAGACTCTGAAGAAAAAGGCTGAAGAGTATATAAACAAAAACAGAATGCTTCTTCAAGAGGATATATACGTTTTGAGAGACGGTAGGTATCTCTTCCCAGTGAAATCCAGCATGAAGGGAAAAGTCAGGGGAATAGTGCACCATGTTTCTTCATCGGGAGCAACTGTTTTCATAGAACCAGAGGAATTCGTGTTTTTGAACAACGATATGAGATTCATTGAAGAAGAGGAAAGAGGGGAGATCAGTAGAATTTTGAGAAAATTGTCAAGACTCCTGACAGATAGATTGAAGGATCTGAAACTCGTACTGGATGCCATGGCATATTACGATACGTTACAAGCCAGAGCGAGGTTTGCTAAAGAGAACGAAGCAGTTGTGATCCATCCAAAAACGGGCGGGAAGATAAAGCTTGTGAATGCAAGACACCCATTAATTCCTAAGGAAACTGTGGTACCGATAACCGTCGAAGTTGGTGGGAGAAGTAAGGGGCTCGTTATAACAGGGCCCAACATGGGAGGAAAGACGGTAACATTGAAAACCATAGGTCTTTTCACAGCTATGGCTATGGCAGGGTTTCCTGTATTGTGTGACCCCTCCTCAGAGATAAGAATATTCTCTAAGATATTGGTAGATATAGGAGAAGAACAGGATATAGAACAAAGTTTGAGCACGTTTTCTTCTCACATGAAAAGGATAGCTGCTATCATGGAAGAAGCAGATGAAGATTCCCTGGTACTTCTGGATGAATTGGGCTCTGGTACCGACCCCGTGGAAGGTTCCGCACTCGCCATGGCTCTGATAGAAGAGCTGATAGAGAGAGGAGCAACTTTCGTTGTTACCACTCATTTAACGCCTGTCAAGATCTTCGCCATGAACAATCAGTATGTTTTGAACGCTTCGATGGAATTCGATCCAGAGACCCTATCACCAACTTT